>JBHICV010000016.1:0-29064 GCA_046759765.1 Acidimicrobiia bacterium | reverse complement strand
GGGGCTCAACCGACTGCGTCGTCTCGCGGCCGGCTACGCGGCCAACATCCTGGCATTCCTAGTGATCGTGACCCTCACCGGATCGGAGACCCTCACTCCCACCCTTATCTTTACGGTGGTCGTGCCGGCTCAACTGGGCGCCTCTCTGCTGGCACTGTCATCGATAAGGACGCGCCGCGGTTTCGCCGGCTTCGCCGAGGCCTACGGGCTCTCGATCGAGACCTCCGACGTCAGGTACCTGGCGCTCGGAGCGGGATTGAACATCCTGCTCGCCTTTGCCGTGTCTCCCATCGCGCAGGCACTGCCGTCAGAAGAGAACCCCCTCGGAAGCGTCGAGATCATCAAGGAGCTGGAAGGCCCTTTCGCCATCCTGGCCGCTGCCCTCGTCTTGGCGGTCGGCGTGCCTGTTGTCGAGGAAGTGGCCTACCGGGGCTTGCTGCTGCGGCTGAGTATGCAACGCACGAGCGCGTGGACCGCAGTGATCGTGTCCTCGGTCGTATTCGCGCTAGCGCACATCGTCGCTCTGCGGAGCTTCGATCGCGAGACATTGGTGTTCTTCTTCGTCGTCGTGGTGCCGGTCTTCCTAGTCCTCGGGGTTGTGATGGCTTGGCTCACCCTCCGGCACGGAAGGTTGGGCCCGGCGATCTTTGTTCACTCCGGATATGACCTGTTGTCGTTCGTGCTGCTCGTGGCCGCGCCGACGCTGTTCGAGACCTGAGCTAGCCGAGGCCCACCTTCTCCCGAACCTCGAGCAGGGTCGGTTCGGCCCGCTCTCGGCCGCTTGCCGCGCCTTTTCGCATCACTTCCTCCACCTCACCGTCATCCAAAGCTGCGAAGGCCTTTTGGAATGGGGCGAGACCCCCGATGACTGCCTCGGCTACGACTTCCTTGAAGGCGGCATAGCCAAGGCCGTTGTAAGAGGTAGTGAGCTCCGGAATGGGGGTGCCGGTGAATCCCGAGAGGATCTCGAGCAGATTGGCTATCCCTGGCTTTTCCTCTGTGTCGTAGATGATCTCCTTGCCAGAATCCGTCACCGCACCGCGGAACTTTCGGACGATCTCATCCGGTGGATCCCCGATCCGAACGATGGCGTCCGGATCGGGATCAGACTTGGACATCTTTGCGAGTGGGTCCTTCAGCGAGAGCACTCTGGCGCCTACCTCGGGGGTAATCCGCTCGGGGATAGGAAAGACCTCTCCGAAGCGCTGGTTGAAGCGCTGAGCTACGTCGCGCGTCAGCTCGAGATGCTGGGTCTGGTCGTCGCCGACCGGGACCTCATGGGCTTTGTGCACCAGGATGTCAGCCGCCATCAGCACCGGGTAGGCGAATAGGCCGAACGTTGCCCCGCCCTTCTCCGACTTCTCCTTGTACTGCGTCATGCGCCCCAGTGCTCCCATCGATGAGATCGTGCCGAGAATCCAGTAAAGCTCGGCATGCTGCGGAACCTGACTCTGGAAAAACAGCAGTGACCGGTCCGGATCGATCCCGACCGCAAGCAGAGTCTTGGCTGTCTCGAGCCGCGCCCGCGCCAATTCCGTAGGGTCGTAGGGCGCCGTCATCGCATGCAGGTCGACGACGCAGTAGATCGCGTCGTGCGTGTCCTGCATCTCCACCCAGTGCCGGAGCGCGCCTATGTAGTTGCCGATGTGGACGTTCCCCGTTGATTGGATACCGGAAAAGACTGTCTTCTTCACGGCGCGCAACTGTAACCGAAGGCCGCAGCTGTCTCAGCTAAGCACAGACTTCCCCATCAGCGACTGCCGGTAGGGTGGCGCGGCCATGCCAGACGAGGTATTCGCGATCGAGGGCAAGGGTCGCCGCACCGTATTCGGGGGCCTGCTTCTGACTGCCATGGTGGCGGGAACAATCGCAATTGTGTCGATCTCGGTCCTGTCGCGCTTCCTTATCGACGACCTCGGCATCTCCCGAGCCCAGGTTGGGGGTCTCGTCACTGCCGCCGCGGTTGCCGCCGCAGCAGGATCTCCCCCGAGCGGGCGACTTACGGATCGGATCGGAGGGCGCCGAACGCTTTTTGTTCTCTTCACACTGAGCACGCTGGGACTGCTGAGCCTCGCCGCCGCGCCTATCTACGCGCTGTTGCTGCTAGCCGCCGTTATCGCTGGGGTGGCTCAAGCGACGGCCAACCCGGCCACCAACAAGCTCATCGCGCTCCACATCCGACACGGACGGAGAGGGCTAATCACGGGAATCAAGCAGTCTGGGGTGCAGGCGGGTTTGTTCCTCGGGGGTCTGCTCCTCCCCGCCGGAGCGATCGCTCTGGGCTGGCGAGCGACTCTGGCCCTGGTCGCCTTGGTGCCGGCGGCCGCTCTGCTCGCTACGACATTCATCGTCCCCCGCGCCGGAACATCTGCCGACGACCACGCGGCGCGGCGACGCTCACGACTCCCGGAAGCTGTGTGGTGGCTCGCCGGCTACAGCTTGATCATGGGCATGGGTGCGGGTTCCCTGTTGACGTTTCTGCCGCTTTATCTGCAAGAAGACTTCGGCATGACAGTCACTGCAGCCGGACTGGTCGTCGCCGTCTTCGGTCTCGTAGCGATGATCGTAAGGATCATCTCGCCTTCTATCGCGGAGAAGGCAGGCTCCTTCGCCGGTGTGCTGGGAACGCTTTCGATAATCGCCGCCGTGGCAGTCTTGCTGTTACTGATCGCGCCGAGCGCCGGAAACCTGGTTCTGTGGGTTGCGATAGTTCTCGGAGGAGTGGGTGCGACCACCTGGAACGCGGTGGCGATGCTGGCCGTCATCGACGAGGCCGGCACGGCCCTGGCGGGAAGATCGTCGGGCATTGTCGTGCTTGGATTCCTCGCCGGCTTCGCGATTGGGCCCTTGGTGTTCGGCTACTCGGTCGACTCGACCGGAAGCTACGCGCCCGGTCTCTGGAGCGTGCTGGTGCTCTTTGTGAGCGGCGCCGTCCTGGGTGCCGTCTGGCTGGCACAAATTCGACGTGGCGCGGTAGCGGTCGATCACTCGTAGGCGATGGCCTCGAGGATGTCGAGGTTGGACGCCCTTGCCGCCGGCGGGATGGCGGCCAACACCCCCGCCAGTCCGGCGGCGATGATGAGCAGAATCAACTGCCCAACCGGAACGGTGAAGCGAATCCCTTGATCCTCCAATGCCTGGACGATCGACCAGGCGAAGAGGATCCCGATGGCGATGCCGAGCACCGCACCGAAAAGCGACGTGATGACCGCCTCCCATCGGATCGTTCGTCTCACCTGTCGCCTCGACATGCCAATGGCGCGTAGCAGCCCGATTTCGCGGGTGCGCTCGATAACAGAGAGCGACAAGGTGTTTGTGATGCCCAGGATCGAGATGAGGATGGCCAACGAGAGCAGTCCGATGAAGACATTGAGCAGCTGGTCGAGAGCTTCCTCCGTCTGCTCCTGGAATCCTGTCGCATCTAGGACGCTGGCGTTCGGATCCTGCGCGGTGGCGACCTCCACCGCAGCTCGCCCGGCCTGGGCACTGACTCCCGGGGCCAAGAGCACGTACACCGACCCGTCGAGTTGTTCGACAAAGTTGGCTTCGTAGGCGTCGAGAGGAATCAAGACGGGTCCGGCCGTTTCCTCCTCATAGACGGCGGTAATCCGAAACACGTCCGCGCCGGTAGCGGCGAACTGCATCGATACGACGTCCCCCAACCCAAGGGCCTGACCTTCGGCCCAGCCACGCAACACCGCGGTCTGGTTCCCGCTGAATTCTGAGAGGGTTCCCTCGGTGACGTCGAGGTCAAACATGCTGGTGTAATTGGACTCAATGGCGCCTAGGAACACCACGCTGTCCTCCACCTTCGCCTGACTGAATCTGACCCGCGAGACGTCGGACACCTCTTCCAGATCGGCGATGTCGTCCGCAATTGCTGTGGGAAGTCCACCCGGGGGTGCGAAGGGGTTGGCCTGCTGCACGACGAAGTCGGCCAGAAAGCTCTCAGCCAGCACGTCAGAGACCGTGCTCCGGAGCGACTGGGCGATGATGGCTACGAGTGCCACCAGAGCCAGCCCGACCATAAGGGCGGCGGCGGTCGCCGAAGTGCGACGAGGACTTCGCATCGAGTTCTCCCGAGCAAGGTTGCCCGAGACTCCCGCCACCGCAGGCAGGGGCGAACCTATGAAGGCGGTGACGGGACGAGCGAACGCAGGGCTCAACACGGCTACACCGACGAAGAGCGAAACAACTCCTAAGCCGACCACTCGCTCTCCGTCTCGTCCTGCGATCGCCATCGGCAGGACAATGTTCTTCTCAGCTGACAGAGTGGGAACCAGGTTGAACGTCTGGAAGATGAACCCGACCTTGTCGCGGCGCAGCTTGGTCAGCTCTCGGTCGTTGAGCGCACCAAGCTCGACTTCGCCGATATAGACGGACCCCGAAGCCAGGCGATCCAGTCCGGCGGTGCAGTGCAGCAGGGTCGACTTGCCGGACCCCGATGGGCCCATGATCGCCGTGTATTGGCCCGTGCTGAACTGAAGACACACGTCGTTCAGTGCGGTTACGGCGGTGTCCCCCTCGCCGTAGATCTTGGTGGCGTCTTGTACGCGGGCGGCGGCGTCCTGCATGGCTCCTCGGGTGTCTGGTGGCGGCTGATTCTGGCGAGCCGCCGGCCCTACCGCTAGCTAGCGTCGACCGAGATGGGTGACGGCTATCACATGACCCCCGACGAGTTCCGGCGTCGCGGCCGAGAGGTCGTCGAGTGGATCGCCGACTACTTGGAACATGTGGAGGAGCTTCCTGTCCTCGCCGCCATCAAACCCGGGGAAGTCAGAAGCCGGCTTCCCGAGCATCCGCCTGTGACGGGCGAATCGTTCGAGGACGTCATGCGCGACGTGGACGAGATCATCATGCCTGGGATCACCCACTGGCAGTCGCCCCGGTTCTTTGGATTCTTTGCCGCCAATTCCTCGGGTCCTTCGATGCTCGGCGACCTCCTGTCGTCGGGGCTGGGTGTGGTTGGTTTCTCCTGGGCGACGAGCCCGGCGGCCACCGAGCTGGAAACGCATGTCCTCGACTGGCTGGTCCAGATGCTCGACCTGCCGGATCGCTTCTCATCTGACTCCTCCGGAGGCGGGGTGATACAGGACTCGGCTTCGAGCGCGACGCTATGTGCTGTTCTGGCCGCACGCGAGCGGGCCAGCGACCAACAGGCCAACCGGTCCGGGAATCCAGGAACGCTCATCGCCTATGCGTCGAGCGAGGCTCATTCATCTATAGAGAAGGCCATCCGCATCGCGGGGTTGGGCTCGGAGAGTCTCAGAGCCGTTCGAGTAGATGCTGACCTGGCCATGCGACCGGAGCATCTGGAGACTCTGATTCGTCAGGATCGGGCCGCGGGCCTGGTCCCGGCCTTTGTATGCGCGACGACGGGCACGACTTCATCCCTGGCATTCGATCCCATCGGTCCCATTGGAGAGATAGCCAGAGCCAACGACATCTGGCTGCATGTGGACGCGGCCTGGGCCGGAACGGCGGCGATCTGCCCGGAGTTCAGGTGGATGCACGCCGGTGTCGAGCTGGCCGACAGCTACGTGTTCAACCCGCACAAGTGGATGTTCACGAACTTCGATTGCAGCGCTTTCTTCGTCGCGGACCGGGAGGCTCTCATCCGAGCGCTGAGCATTCTTCCCGAATACCTGAGAAACGATGCTTCTTCCTCCGGCGAGGTGATCGACTACCGCGACTGGCAGGTTCCACTGGGTCGCCGATTTCGGGCTCTCAAGTTATGGCTCGTGATCCGTCACTATGGCGTCGACGGCATAAGGCACCACGTGCGCGAGCACGTCCGCCAGGGCCGCGCCTTCGCCGAGTGGGTGGAGAAGGACCCGGACTTCGAGCTCGCCGCGCCGGTGTGGCTCAACTTGGTCTGCTTCCGCCACCGGAGTGGCGATGAGGCGACCGAGCGGATCCTGGAGAGAGTCAACGCTTCGGGACGGGCGTTTCTCACCCACACCAGGATCGGCGACCGGTTCGTGATCCGGATGAACGTGGGAGGAGCACTCACGGAGGAGCATCACGTGCGCGAGACCTGGGAACTGATAAAGGAAGCGGCTAAGGCCGCTTCTTAGCTATCAGCTATCAGTTATCAGTCGGAAAACAACTGACGGCTGACTGCTGACGGCTGACAGCTTCCTACGGGTGATCATCGTCCAAACCGACCAGCCTCCGCACCATTGCGGCCGTCGCTCCCCACAACACCTCGTCGTCCAGGTCGAAGAAGAAAATCCGGTGCCCCTGCCAGGTCTCGAAACGCCAGTTGTCGTCCGAGAAGAACGGCCCCAGAGGCGCTTCGAGGACCGCCTCGACCTCAGTGGCATCGATCTGAAGGGCTGGTCGCCTGGGCAGACGCCCAACTACTGGAACCACCATTCGTTCATAGGCGACGGTGTGGATAGGACGCAGGAACCCGATCACCTCGACCGATTCGGGCTCGATCCCGACCTCCTCCGATGCCTCTCTGAGTGCGGTGGAGACGGGTCCATCGTCGCGGGGATCCGGCTTGCCACCCGGGAAGGCGAGATCTCCGGCATGAGTCGGCATGTGCATCGGACGCTTGGTGAGGATCGTATGGAGCTCGCCGTTGCGCTCATACAGTGGCACGAGAACAGCGGCGCGGGGTTCTCCCTCACTTGGCGGCAAGTTGGGAAGAACGCCGGGAAGATCCCAAAGACCGCTCACGTCAACATGCTACGGCTGCGTAAGCTGTGCGGATGTCGCTGTCCACGCAGCCGCGTTTATCTCGGCGCCTGCAACTGAGATCCTTCCGGCGCCGGGACGCGGATGCACTGTATGAAGCAGTGATGGCCTCCCTACATGAGCTACACGACTGGCTGCCGTGGGCACAGTTGAACTACAGAAAATCAGACGCGCTGCGCTTCATTCGGGAAAGTCAAGCCTCCTGGCGGGATGGTCAGGCGTACGACTTCGCATTGCGGCTACGCGACTCACCCGAGCACCATATGGGCAACGTCTCGCTTTGGTATGTATCGAAGGCGTACCGGATCGGCGAGATCGGCTACTGGGTCCGTACCGACTCCACCACTCGCGGGCTGGCCACCGAAGCCGCCGCGCGAGCTCTTCCGATCGCATTCGACGAGCTGAATCTTCACCGTGTGATCTTGCGCATCGCGGTAGGCAACCGCTCCTCCGAGCGCGTCGCCGAGAAACTCGGCTTTACGCGCGAAGGCCTCTTGCGCGAGGAGATCAAAGTCAAGGGAGAGTGGCTTGATCACAGCGTGTGGGGTCTGCTGGAGAACGAGTATCGGAAGGATGCCGACCGGTACCGGGAGTGGGTCGAGGTTCCCGCATAAGGAAGAAGGGGCCCACTCGGGCCCCTTCACTCTTCTTTAGGTTATCCCTTAGAAGTCCATGTCGTGCGGTGCGCCGCCAGGCATCGGAGGCTCTTCCTCCTTCTGCTCCACCACCAGGGCTTCGGTGGTGAGCAGGAGCTTGGCGATCGAAGCCGCGTTCTGGACGGTTCCACGAACGACCTTGGCCGGATCGATCACGCCGCTAGCGACGAGATCCTCGATCTCGCCGGTTTCGGCGTTGAATCCGATCGACCCGCTCTCGGCGCGCACCTTGTCGACGATGACACCACCTTCAAAGCCGGCGTTCACCGCGATCTGGCGCATCGGCTCCTCGAGAGCCCGGCGCACGATCGTGCGGCCCGTCTTCTCGTCATCGGTGCCGCCCCGTACCTTGTCCAGCTCGGACTGAGCACGCAAGAGTGCGACGCCGCCCCCGGCGACGATGCCCTCTTCGACGGCCGCCCGAGTCGCCTTGACGGCGTCCTCGATACGGTGCTTCTTCTCCTTGAGCTCCACTTCCGAAGCTGCACCCACCTTGATCACGACCACACCGCCCGAGAGCTTGGCGAGGCGCTCCTGGAGCTTCTCGCGGTCCCAGTCGGAATCAGTGGTCTCGATCTCGCGCTCGATCTGGGTTATGCGTGCCTTGACATTGTCATGGTCGCCGCCACCGTCCACGATTGTGGTGTCGTCCTTCGACGCCACGATCCGCCTGGCAGTACCGAGCAGATCGGTCGTCACGTTCTCGAGCTTGAGGCCGACCTCTTCCGAGATGACCGTTGCCCCGGTCAGGATCGCGATGTCCTGGAGCATCGCCTTGCGACGCTCGCCGAAGCCGGGAGCCTTCACGGCCAGCGATGCGAACGTTCCGCGAATCTTGTTGACGACCAGAGTCGCCAGCGCCTCGCCCTCGACGTCCTCGGCCAACACCATGAGCGGCTTACCGGTCTGCATGACCTTCTCCAGCACGGGGAGAAGATCGTTGACCGAACCGATCTTCTGGTTGGCAATGAGGATGTAGGGCTCATCGAGAACCGCTTCCTGCCGCTCAGGGTCGGTTATGAAATACGGCGAGATGAAGCCCTTGTCGAACTGCATTCCCTCCGTAAATTCGAGCTCGAGACCAAAGGTCTGGCCCTCTTCGACTGTGATGACGCCGTCCTTGCCGACTTTGTCCATCGCCTCGGCGATCGTCTCACCGATCGTGGAGTCGGCTGCGGAAATGGCCGCAACGTTGGCGACATCGCTCGAGCCGGGCTTGATCGGAGTCGAGAATTCCGAAATGCTCTCGACAATCCGCTCGACCGCCTGCTCGATACCAGTCTTCAGCTCCATTGGATTTGCGCCCGCCGCCACGTTCCGAAGGCCCTCCCGAACCATGGACTGGGCCAGAACAGTGGCCGTGGTAGTTCCATCGCCGGCGAAGTCGTCGGTCTTAGTGGCCACTTCTTTGGCCAGCTGGGCGCCCATGTTCTCGTAGGCGTCCTCCAGCTCGATCTCTTTGGCGATGGTGACGCCATCGTTGGTGATCGTCGGCGCACCCCACTTCTTCTCGAGGACGACGTTACGACCCCTGGGTCCGAGAGTTACCCTCACAACATCGGCGAGTTTGTTGACTCCCGCTTCGAGACCCTTGCGGGCCATCTCGTCAAATTTGAGATCCTTAGCTGTCATTTCTCTCCTTCTTACTCGACGATCGCGAGCACGTCCCGCGCGGACAGGATCAGATACTCCTCGCCTTCGTACTTGAGTTCGGTTCCGCCGTACTTCGAGTACACGACGGTGTCACCGACGCTCACGTCCACCGGCACGCGCTGGCCGTCGTCGTTCAACTCGCCCGGGCCGACCGCTAGGACCTCGCCGAGTTGCGGCTTCTCCTTGGCGGTGTCGGGAATGACGAGTCCCGACGGCGTCTTGGCCTCATCTTCCTCGAGCGAGTTCACGATCACTCGATCGCCCAAAGGCTTGAGTTTCATACGGGTTTCCCCCTCTACTCGCGTTTAGCACTCTCACCTCGAGAGCGCCAGAATAGATTAGCACTCGTATATGAAGACTGCTAATCAGCTATCAGTCGGAACTGACGGCTGACAGCTGAGTGCTGACGGCTCAAGCCTCCAGAGACATCGAAGCATCAACGTTGCTGTCCCAGGCCGTCACTCTTCCTTCCGCCAGCCAATGCGCGGCCGCCGCGCCGATCATGGCGGCATTGTCGGTACAAAGCTCCGCCCGCGGCAGGAAGAGACCCGCGCCGCGCCGGTCGGCTTCCTCCGAGAGGCGAGCTCGGAGCCTACGGTTGGCCAGCACTCCTCCTCCGCCTCCGATCACCTCGACCCCGGTGTCCTCGACGGCATTCATCGTCCGCGCAACCAAGACATCGACGATCGCTTCCTGAACCGAGGCCGCCACGTCGGCCTGCGAAGGGAGGGCTCCTTCGGCCTGTGCTTTGCGGATGAAGCTCACGACCGAGGTCTTCAGTCCAGAGAACGAGACGTCATAACGCCGGTCCTCGAGGGCGCGGGGAAAGCGGTGGAAGTCGGGGTCTCCGCCCTCTGAAGCGGCGTCGATTGCCGGACCACCGGGAAAGCCGAGGCCCATAAAACGGCCGATCTTGTCGAACGCCTCCCCGGCGGCGTCGTCGATGGTCTGGCCGAGCACGTGATAGGACCCCCAGTCCTCGACGTGAACGATCTGACTGTGACCGCCGGAGGCCAGCAGCACCACGGCCGGTGGCTCGAACTCCGAGTGCTCCAGGCGGGGAGCGAACAGATGGCCCTCCATGTGGTCGATGCCGACGAAGGGCAGACGCCGTGCCCAAGCTGTCGCCTTGGCGAACGAGAAACCCACGAGCAGAGCCCCGACCAATCCGGGCCCCTGCGTCGCCGCCACCCCTTCGAGCTCATCCGGATGGACACCGGCCTGCTGTATGGCTCGGTGGGTCAGTGCCCGGATGGCCTCGACATGAGCGCGAGCCGCTACTTCGGGAACCACCCCGCCAAAGCGGGCGTGCGCCTCGACTTGGGAAGAGAGCACGTTGGAGAGCGCCTCGGTGCCTCTGACGACGGCGACGGCTGTTTCGTCGCAGCTGGTCTCGAAGGCGAGCATGGTCGGGCCGCTCATGCGGCTCCCTCTCGAATGCGCTGAAGACGCTCGCGATAGGAGGGCTGGTCAATCCCCTCGGCCCACATGACCAATGCATCCTCCGAGCGGTAGTACTGCCGTCGGATCCCAACCGGCGCTAATCCGAACCGCCGGTATAGAGCCTGGGCGCGATCGTTGGAGACCCGCACTTCGAGTGTCAGGTTCTCGGCACCATGGGCAAGGGCCTCATCGACCAGGGCCAGCATCAGCTCTGTACCGATTCCCTCGCTGTGACGGTCGGCAGTGACCGTGATGGTCGTCACATGCGCGTCTTCTCCCAGCTTCACAAAGCCTGCATAGCCGACCAGCTGGCTCGCGTCCTCCGCCACGATGTAGGAGCGGTCCGCACCTCCGAGCTCCTCCGAGAAGACACGCTCGGGCCACGGCTCCGGATAGACCGCCCGTTCGATCTTCATGGCCGCCGCCAGATCGCTCCTCCTCATTGGGCGGAGACGAGTCACGGGCTTTCCCACCCTTGCCACGGACCCTCTTCCCGCAGCAGCTGCCAGTTGATCGTCACATCGGGCTCGCGCAAGTAGAAAGGCCGTACTTCGGAGGGACTCAGTTCTTCGCCCCGTTCGAGCTTGCCGGCGCCCAGCTCGAGCAAGGCATCGGGGGTCGGATATCGAGGCCGCCCCGTCTTGACGCGATGGAGCCCGCTCGTGAAGCCGTCTGGTAGAGCTTCGGTGTCTCCCACCAGCAGGATCTCTTCGGGAGCGGACTCCAGCACCCCTCGCAGAGCATCAGGGTTCGTGAGCTCCGGCGAGCCTTCCCGGACAACACCTCCGGGTAGAGGTCGATACTCCGCCGCCGCAAGCTCTCCTCTCCTCACGTCGACTATGGCCCAGATATCACGCCTTCGGGTGGCAGCGCGTAACGCGATGGCATCTAGGGAGCTGACCGTGATGATCGGCACGCCGAGCGCCGCCGCCAGCCCTTGCGCCGTAGCCAGCCCGACCCGTATTCCGGTATAGAGACCAGGTCCTATGTCGACGATCACGGCGTCGAGCTCGGAGGGCTGCCATCCGGACTGGTCGAAGCAGAAGTCAACGGCGGAAATCAAAAATGCCTCATGTCCTCGGGCATCAACCCTGATCGACGACGCGACCAGGTCGGGGCCTTCTCCGAGGGCGACTGACGAGGCGGGAGTCGCCGTCTCCAGCGCCAGCAGCCTGGTCATCCGAGCTCCTCCAATGGCCTTTCCGCCCACCGACCCCGGGGGAATAGTCGCAAGATGCGTGTGCTCTCGTCGACCACCTGGATCTCCATCGTCAGCTGATCAGAAGGCAGCTCGGGCATCACCGCATCTCCCCATTCGACAACCAGCACTGCATCCCTTGCCTCCTCGAACACACCCAGGTCATCGAACTCTGCCATCGAGGTCAGCCGGTATACGTCGGCGTGGACTAGGGGCATGAACCCGCCGTCATAGCGGCGCGAGAGGATGAAGCTCGGGCTGGTTACGCGTTCGGAAATACCGAGCCCCTCGGCCAACCCGGCGGCAAAGGCAGTCTTGCCCGATCCCAACTCACCGCAAAGCGCGATGACGTCGTTCGGCCGCAGAAAACTGGCCAATCGGCGCCCGAGCGCCCGCGTGTCCACCTCGCTCTCGCTGCGAAAGACCAGGTTCATCCGAAGAGCCCGAGTTGCTCCGGCTCCGCCTCGACTTCTGCTGGTCTCTCCGCGATCGATATGACGAGCGCCAGGTCCTCTCGAATCGCATCCAGCGTCCCGGCTCCTCCCCGCAGCGCGGCTGCGGGGTGGTAGGTAGGAACAACGATTCGGTTCCACCAGTTGAAAGGGCGCCCTCGCAGCCGGCTGATCCCGGAGTCCTCCTTGAGAAGCAGCTTGCTGGAGAAGTTGCCCAACGTCACGACGACCTTCGGGTCGATCAATCGAATCTGATCGGCGAGGTAGTGCTTGCAGGCGTCGATCTCGTCCTGGCGCGGGTCGCGGTTGCCGGGGGGACGGCACTTCACGACGTTGGCGATGTAGCACTGTTCTCGAGCTAGGCCTACTTCATCAAGTAGCCGATTCAGGAGCTGTCCCGCGGCTCCCACGAACGGGATTCCCTGCTGGTCCTCGTGGTATCCCGGACCCTCGCCGATGAACATGATGTCGGCCGTGGGAGAGCCGTCTCCAAACACGACCTGTGTCCGCGACTCGCAGAGCCGGCAGTCGGTGCAAACGGCAGCGATCCGCTCGAGCTCCGAGAGCTGCTCGACGAAGCTCGTCTCAGTCACTCGCGCACCTCATCCAGGGGATTGCCACGGTCGGCAGCCCGCAAAGCTGCCTCGATAGCCCGCCCACAACTCACGTATGCCGCTTCCCCCAGCGCATCCAGGTCGGCCTCGGCGGCCCCGCAGGAGACTGCGAATGCGGCGTCGCCATCATATCGGGTGTGGCTGGGCCGCAGACAGGTCGCAATGGCGTCTTGTGCTCGAACGGCAAGCCGCATCAGATCGGTGCGGACGAGACGGGCATCGGTGGCTAGGACTACGAGCGTCGTGTTCTCGGACGGGTTGGCCTCCATGGCCGGTGGTCCTGTTTCCGCACTTCCGCCTGTCAAGGGCTCCCCAGCCAGAGTGAATACATCACCCACGCCGTTCACGACTACGAGCGCGCCGAGAGTCGCGTGGCCGACGGCCATCGATACGGAGCCGATGCCTCCCCAACGCACATTGTCGAATCCGCGCCAGCCGGCCACCGTGGCTCCCGTGCCCGCACCCACATTTCCATGCTCGACAGGGCCTCCGCTGGCCTGGTCGAACGCCGTCGCCCCTTGCTCTGGACCAGGTCGTAAGGGCCGGTTGCCGAGATGGAGGTCGTAGACGACTGCCGCCGGCACAATGGGCACAACGCCCGACAGAGTGGGATGGCCGCGGCCGTGCTGCTCGAGCCGGGCAACCACGCCATCAGCCGCCGCCAGCCCATAGGCGCTTCCGCCCGTTAGAAAGATGGCCTGAATCTGCTCCACCTTCATGCCTGGTTCCAGGAGAGCGGTTTCCCGGGACCCGGGCGCAGCCCCGCGGATCTCCACCGCGGCCACGTTGGGCTCCGGCAACAGGACCACCGTGCAGCCGGTCCGTGCCTTCCGATCAGTCCAGTGGCCCACCTCCACACCGGGGACAGAAGTGAGCGTCATCGGAGATAGCGTCGAGGCATTCTGGGCCCGATCCGGCAGACCACCTCATAGTTGATGGTCCCAAGGCGACTCGCCCACTCGTCGGCCGTGATCTCCTCGTCGCCCTGCGTACCGAGAAGCACCACCTCGGAACCCTCTGGAACCCGCTCGCGCCCACAGTCCACCATGATCTGGTCCATCGTGACCGATCCCGCCAGCGGGCGCCGCCGACCAGAAATGAGCACCTCTCCTCCCACCTCCGCATACGGTCGCCAGATCCCATCGGCGTAGCCGACCGGGACGGTGGCGACCCAGGCGTCGTCGGGAAGAGAACGCTGGAGCCCGTAGGAGAATCGCGTCCCGGCCGGGTACGACCGAACCAGCGCCACGTGTGAGACGACCCGCATCGCCGGTCGCAGCTCGACGTCCGGAGCGTCCTCTGGCTTAGGCCGGAGCCCGTAGATACCCAATCCGGTCCGGACCATGTCGAAGTGGGACTGGGGATGCAGCAGCGTCCCGGGCGTGTTGGCGGCGTGAATGATGTCCGGTCTGATTCCCTGCTCCTGCAGAGCCGCCACGAATTCCCCGAAGCGGCCTATCTGGGAGAACGTGAACTCGGGATCAGTGTCCGCCACAGGAAAGTGCGTCCACACGCCTTCGAGAGAGAGGTTGTCTGAGGATGCAATCTGGGTGGCGAGGTCCAGTGCGCTTTCGGGATCTGCTCCTACTCGATGCATGCCGGTGTCGACTTTGACGTGCACCCTTCGGACATGTGTTGTTGCGTCAGCTACTGCGTCGAGGAACCTCTGCGTGTAGATCGTAGGGATCAGGTCGTGCGCAAACAGCTCCGGCGCATCAGACAGCGGAGGCTCTGAGAGCAGGAGTATCGGCGCCACTATCCCGGCGTCGCGCAGCCTCACTCCCTCTTCCACCAGGGCAACGGCCAAGTAATCGGCGCCGGCGGAGAGCGCCGCATCAGCTACAGGGACGTCGCCGTGGCCGTACCCGTCCGCTTTCACGACTGCGCACAGCCGGGCTGGAGCTGCCACTTTGGAGAGAGTCTGCACATTGGCCGAGATGGCCTCGAGGTCGATTTCTGCCCAGGTAGGCCTCATTCGGGCCAAGCCCAGGCCCGGATTTCTTCGGCTAGGGCCTCCGAGGTAACGGTGCCCCGCCGGGCGAGATGAGAACCGGCACGTCCGTGCCAGTAGGCGGCCGATCGAGTTGCTGCTTCTCCCTCCAATCCCCTCGCCCACAAAGCTGCCACCATCCCGGCCAGAACGTCGCCCGTTCCAATAGTGGCCAGCTCGGGACCGCCACTGGTGACGACCCACAGGTCTTCGCCCGCGACAAAGGTCGGCGAGCCCTTCAACAGCACGACGGCTCCGGTGGATCGGGCCAGGTCGGCGGCCGACGCGTAGCTCGCCTCACTTCCGGTGATACGCGCGAACTCGCCCGCGTGGGGGGTGATTACGGTCGATTCGGTTCTCTGCGTGAGGATCGAGGGATCCGAAATAGCGTTGAGGGCATCGGCGTCGAGCAGAAGCGGTCCAACGCGTCTCTCGACGATGCTGCCAACGAAGCCCTCTTGGCTATCGCCCAAGCCGGGGCCTACTACGAGGACATCAAAGCGACCGGCGGCTTGCAGCACCGTGTCGGCGTCAGCCTCCGAGAACCTGTCCGAGGCGCCTACTCCGAGGGTCATGAGCTCCGGCGCGGAGAAAGCGGCTTCGAGGGCCCCCGGCAGGGCCATCCGGACCGCGCCAGCCCCGGCTCTGAGGGCCGAACGGGCAGCCAGCCAGAGAGCTCCTGAGATTCCCGGCGACCCGCCGGCCAGCATGACAGAACCAACCGACCACTTGTGGCCGGCGCGAGGTCGCGTGGGTCGTGGCGCGTCCGATTCCTCACAGAGGGCGAATTCAAAGGAGCCCGGACTCAGGCCGATGTCGGCGATCGTCACCCTTCCCGAGCACTCGGGCCCGATACCGAGAAGGTGCCCGACTTTGAGAGCGGCGAAGGTCACCGTCAGATCGGCCGCGAAGGTGGGCCCCTCTGCGGTTCCGCTCGTGGCGTCGAGGCCGCTAGGAACGTCAACGGAGACCACGGGGACGTTTGCCGTGGTCCAGGGCAGAGTCTCCTCGCCCAGAACGCCACGAAAGCCCGCGCCGAAAAGAGCATCGACGATCAGGTCGGGCACCGGGCCCTCCTTGGGTGCCCTCCAAGGCGAAATCGGGACTCGCGCGGCGTGTGCCTGACTACGCGCCCAGCGGGAAGCATCGGTTTTGGGCTCTGCCAGCGCGAGTACCTCAACTGCCGCTCCGCGGCGCTTCAGATGCTTGGCCGCGACGTACCCGTCGCCGCCATTGTTGCCCGGCCCGGCCAGGACTATTACCCGCCGCCCGTAGGAAGCCCCGAGCTCGGCTGCGCCGATGGCCACGGCCATTCCGGCACGCTCCATCAGATCGGTAACGGGAGTCTCCGACCGGGCATCCCAGGAGGCGGCCTGAGCGGAGGTGATGACCGGCTGCATCAGGCGTCCAAGCTACTGCGCGACAGGCTGTCGGTAACCAACGTACGGCGGCTCGACCAGTCTCCGCTGCCGAGCTGTGAGTGCCCCCTCGACCTTCCGCGGCAGATCCTTGGGAGGACCAGATAGCCGGAGATGTCAAAGAAGAAGCGCTCCTCGGGTGTCACTTTCCGAATCGTAACGGCCCGGGCCAAACGGCCCGCAGTCACTCCCCAACCGCGATCGCGAAGACCATCGCCGTCGTGTCGGTGTGCGTGATCGAGACGTGGACTTCGGAGACGCCGAGTATGTCGGCGCGGCTCTGGCCGGTGCCGAAGAGGCGAACCCGAGGCTGACCGCCTCCGGTGATCTCGATATCGCGCCAGCGAACTCGACGCCATCCGGTGCCCAGGCTTTTCATCACGGCCTCCTTCCCCGCGAACCGCGCCGCGTAGCGACGGGCGGGGTTGGCGAACCGCGCCGCGTAGGCCTGCTCATGGTCCGTGAAACAACGTTCGGCGAACCTCGGGTAGGCCTCCAGAATCCGGGCCACCCTTTCGATCTCGGCGAGATCGGTCCCGAGCCCAATTATCCGCATGGTGCTCCAGACTAGGGACGGGCCCTTCTCCTAACCCCCGCCCTTCCCTCCTCCAGCTCGCTGGGGGAGGGAGCCCGAAGGGCCGGAGGGGGTTCTCTGTGGGAGGCAGAAGCGGGGCGAAGCACCGCGTCCTGGGGGGAGGTGGCCGGAAGGGCCGGAGGGGGTCGGGCGAGGCGGAGGGGGTTCCTTACTCCACCGTGACGCTCTTGGCCAGGTTGCGCGGCTGATCGATGTCGTTGCCGCGCAGCCGAGCCACGTGGTAGGCGAGCAGCTGCAAGGGCACAGACGCGGCAACGGGTGCGAGAAGGTCGTCCGTTCGCGGAATGCGCAACACGGTCGAGGCGAAGCGCGAAATCTCTTCGTCGTCCTCGTAGGCAACTGCCAGAACATCGCCACCACGAGCCTTGACCTCCTGCACAGCCGACATTGTCTTCTCGTAGGTGAGCGTCTGGGTGTTGACCACCACCACCGGAGTTCCCTCGGTCACGAGCGCCAGCGTGCCGTGCTTGAGCTCCCCCGCCGGCATCGCCTCGGAGTGGAGATAGGAGATCTCCTTGAGCTTGAGGGATCCCTCCATGGCAACGGCATAGTCGAGGCCGCGCCCAATGAAGTAGATGTCCTCCGCGTCGGCAATCCGCTCGGCCGCACGCTGGATCTCTAGATCCTGGCCAAGCGCGCCTTCTACGAAGCCGGGAGCGAGATGCAGCTGATGAGCGATCTCGACTGCTTCCTCGGATCCGGTGGCGCCCCGCGCCTGACCGAGGCGAAGCATCAGCAGATACTGAGCCACCAGCATTGCCAGATAGGCCTTCGTCGAGGCCACGGAGATCTCGGGACCAGCCCGCGTATACAGAACGTCATCGGCTTCTCTGGCCAATGTGCTGCCCACCACGTTGGTAATGGCAAGCAGACGCGAGCCACGCTCCTGGGCCAGCCTGGCAGCAGCCAGGGTGTCAGCCGTCTCCCCGGACTGGCTAATGGCGACGGTCAGGCTGTCGGCCTCTATCAGCGGGTCCGAGTACCGCAGTTCGTGGGCGAAGTCGATGCTCGTCGGGATCCGTAGACGGCGCTCAAATACCTCCCGCCCCACGAGGCCGGCGTGATACGCGGTGCCGCACGCAGTGATCCATATCTTTTCTAGTGACTTGGCGAAGGCGTCTTCGAGTCCAACATCCTCGAGCCAGACCGATCCGTTCTGGTCCAACCGACCGGCAATCGTCTCCGTCACAACCACTGGTTGCTCGTGAATTTCCTTGGCCATGAAGTGCTCGTAGCCGCCCTTCGAGGCCTGCTCGGAGTCCCAGTCCACGTGCAGCGGGCTCCTAGTGACACCTCCGCCGCTCAGCTTCTCTATCGAAGCGCCCTCGGAGGACACCACCACCAGCTCCCCGTCTTCGACCACCACAAAGTCCCGCGTGTGGTGCAGCACCGCCGGAATGTCCGAAGCGAGGAAAGTCTCTCCTTCGCCCAGCCCAACGACGAGCGGACTGATACGCCGAACAGCCACGATCCGATCGGGTTCCAGGGCAGACATAACGACCAGTGCGTAGGCGCCCTCGGCCCGATCAACCGCCGACCGCACTGCGGCGGCCAGATCCCCTTCGTACTCGAGGGCCACGAGGTGGGCCAGGACCTCGGTGTCGGTATCCGAAGCAAACTCATGGCCCTGTTCTTCCAAACCATCTCTCAGGCTGTGAAAGTTCTCGATGATCCCATTGTGAACCACCACAAACTCGCCCGATGGATCAGGGTGGGGATGTGCGTTGACGTCGCTCGGTACGCCATGTGTTGCCCAGCGAGTGTGTCCGATCCCGACTTTGCCCTCGGGTGGCTCCGCGCCGAGCAGAGCTTCCAGCTCCGAGATCTTGCCCTGTGTCTTACGAATTTCGATCGTGCCGTTGCACACCGCGATGCCGGCCGAGTCGTAACCCCGGTACTCGAGACGACGGAGACCGTCGATCAGTAGCGGGGCCGCCTGGCGCGGGCCCACGTAGCCCATGATGCCGCACACAGCGACTCCCTTCTCGTAGTGACCGGGATACGAACGGCACGCGTCAGTGCCGCCCACATCGGAAGGATCTCTGTGGCCGGGGTTACCCCCGGCTTTTGCTCATTCCGTTACGACCGTGGGAAGCCGAGAGGGCATCCGCCGAATGGTTCGATACTCCCTCTCCCTCGTCACCCCGAGAGGGGCCAGGCGCTTTCTTGGTCCCGGTTTTGCAGTCAGGCTACCCGCTCAAGCTACGGAGGGCTACAGCCTGGCCTACTGACCCATTTCTGAGCGAATGACGGCGGTCAGCTCTTCGGCGACGGCATTGGCGTCCTCGCGCGTTGGCGCCTCCACCATGACGCGGACCATAGGCTCGGTGCCGGAGGCCCGTACCAGAACGCGACCGTCGTCGCCAAGCCGTTCGGCAGCCGCCTGCACGGATTCCCAGACCACTTCTGCCTCGTCGAGCGCCTCTTTCTCCGCCACCGTGACATTTCGCGTCACTTGGGGATATTCAGTGATGGCTGTTTGGCGCAGCTCCCGAAGCTCCCGACCGGTTCCGGCTATGACTTCCAACAAGCGAATCGCCGTCAGTAGCCCGTCGCCGGTCCGGGCGGTTTCAGTGAAGATGATGTGACCCGACTGCTCGCCTCCGAGGATGGCTTCGTGCTCCCGCATAGCTTCGAGTACATAACGATCACCTACCTGCGTCTCGACGATCTCGATCTGCGCCTCATGCATTGCCTTGCGGAAACCCAGGTTGGCCATCACCGTTGCCACCACCTGATCTCCCTTGAGCTTCCCTTGCTCCTTCAGATGACGGGCGATGATCGCCATGACGACGTCACCGTTCGCAGGAACTCCATCCTCGTCAATAGCTATCAATCGGTCGGCGTCGCCGTCGAATGCCAGCCCGATACGTCCGGCAGACCGCGCGGCGAGAAACGACGGGTTGGTGGCCCCACAGCCGTCGTTGATGTTGGTCCCGTCCGGGTCTGCGGCGAACGCTTCGACCTCCGCATGAAGACGCTCGAACACCTGCGGCGCAGCCTCGTAGGCAGCCCCATTGGCACAGTCGAGGGCAAGTGATATACCGCGAAGGGTGTAGGAGCTCTCCGAAGCCAAGTACTCGACGTATGACGAGAGGGCGTCCTCCATCGGAAAGTCGGTCCCCACGCCTTCACCCGTGGCGCTCGGGTAGGGCGGGCCCAGTCGATACCTGGCTTCGATGGCATCCTCCATGGCATCGGACAGCTTCGAGCCGTCCCTTCCAATGAATTTGATGCCATTGTCCGGAGCCGGGTTGTGTGAGGCTGAGATGACTACGCCGAAGTCAGCGGACGACATTCGAGTCAGATGGGAGATGCCTCCGGTAGGCAGGACACCGAGGTCGATCGTATCGGTACCCAGCGAATTGAACCCGGCTTTGATCGCAGCTGCCAGCATGGGACCTGAGCGACGGGTATCACGGCCTATCGTCACAACGCTTCCCTGTACAAGCTCGCCGGCAGCACGCCCGAGCTCAGTGGCGAACTCCGGCGTCAGGTCGACGTTGGCAACTCCGCGGACACCGTCGGTGCCAAATAGACGCTTGCCTTCGCGCATAATCCCGCCCGGTTAGCGCTTGGTGTATTGCTCGGCGCGCCGGGCCTTCTTCAGACCGTACTTCTTACGTTCGACGATTCTGGCGTCACGAGTCAGGAATCCGCCCTTCTTCAGCGGCCTACGTAGCGTGGAGTCCAACTCCACCAGGGCTCGAGCGATGCCCAACCTGAGGGCATCAGCCTGACCGGTCGTGCCACCTCCGCCGACATTCGCCTGCACGTCATAATGACCGTCGAGGCTCACTGAACGAAGCGGCTCCATCACACGGCTTCGCTGCCAGATCGTGCCGAAAAAGTCATCGATCGACCGACCGTTAATTACGACGCTCCCCGTTCCCCGGAACACTCTGACCCGAGCGACTGACTCTTTGCGCCGTCCCACCGCCTGTGCGAGCACTTCCCGCATCATGCCTCCACCCGGCGAATTCCGAGATCGAGCGGTTCCGGCCCCTGTGCCTCATGCGGGTGTTTCTCAGTCGCATAAACCCTGAGCTTGCGGAACATCTGCCTCCCAAGTTTGTTCTTCGGCAGCATTCCACGGACCGCTCGCTCGATCACAGCTTCGGGCCGGCGCTCGACCAGGCGCTCGAAGGTCTCCTCCCTTAGCCCTCCCGGGTATCCGGAGTGGCGGTAGTAGATCTTCGACTGGCTCTTGCCGGAGGTCACGGCCACCTTGGCGGCATTTACAACGATCACATAGTCACCCACGTCGAGATGGGGAGCTCGCATCGGCTTGTGGACACCACGGAGGACCTTGGCCACCTCCGACGCGAGGCGCCCCAGAGGCAGATCGGTCGCGTCGACCACGAACCACTCGCGCTCGATGTCGGTGATCTTCGGTGAATAGGTCTTCTGCGTCTTCGGCATGGTCTGCATAGAAAAGGCCCCGCCGCGGCGGAGCGCGGCCTGCATGGTACCGGATCGTTGGTCCTTGGGCGAGCTCAAGGAGGCCGCTTAACGCCGGCGGTTTGCGCTCGTTCGCCTTGGATCGACGACCTGCCGCAGCCCCACCGACACCATGCAGAAGGCGGCTGCGAATATCGAAAGGGCCACACCGGCTGGCACTCACGAGGGCGGCCAGGCCCGAGAAGGTGCGCCCGACGATCAGTCGAAGCATTGGCGGGGCTGCCTCTACCCATACGAAACCGCCCACAGGATAAGGCCCCTCGCCGGAGCTGCGCCTTTCGCTGCGTTGCGGTCACGGGCCTCCAAAATGGCAGGAACCTCATGGGGAGCGACCTTGCCCCGTCCTGCCTCGATGGCTAACGCGACCATCGACCGGACCATCTGGTGGCAGAAGGACTCTCCTTCCACCTCGAAGGTGAGGACACCGTCGCTTGGTTCATCCCACGACGCGGCCAGAACAGTGCGCACGCTCGAGCGACCTTCGGCGCGGCGACACAGCGACGCAAAGTCATGGCGGCCGACGAAATGAGCGGATGCCTTCCTCATCTCCTCGATATCAAGAGGCGTCGGCACGTGCCACGACGTTCTCCGTAGGAGCGGGTCGGCCACCGCCCGGTTATAGACCATGTAGCGGTAAGTGCGGCTGACGGCGTCGAACCGCGCATTGAACTCGGGAGGAACCTCGACAAAGTCCTGGACGGCTACATCCGGCGGGAGCAACTTCGCCAGGCGACCGACCAACCGGCTGGGATCCACTCCCTCCTCGGTGGCGAAGCTGATTACCTGATGGGCAGCGTGAACACCGGCGTCGGTCCTACCTGCCACGACTGTTTCCACCGGGCCGATGACAGTGGCCAATGCCCCCTCCAGTACCTCTTGGACGGTCCGAAGGCCGGCCTGTCGGGCGTAGCCATGGAAGTCGGTCCCGTCGTAGGAGACGTCCAATCGATATGCGGGCACTAGAAGCCGACGAGACCTGCGAAGATGAACCAGACGGCGACGGCGATCAGCGCCGTGGGGATTGACTGGCGCCGCTGCAGATCCATCGACACCTCCGCCACAACGGCCAGAGCCACGCCAAACCACAGGAGAGCGGCGGCGAATACCAGCTGGGCCAGGGCACCCGATACGAGTGGCTGGACCACCAACAGGATAAGAGTCGTGAATGCGTACCCGCTGAGCCTCAGAACAGTCGGGAATCTGGCATCTCCGGGGAAGATCTTGGTGCCGGCCAGCCAAAGTGCGCCGGCCGCAACGATCCATTGCACGACTCCGCCCAAGACAACGTTCAGAAAAAGGATGACCGTGAAACCGCGGGAACTGCCGAGCACCAGCGCCACATATACGGCGCCGTAGATGCCGGCTACCAGCAAAACGGCGTTACCAGTCGCATAGGAGTCGAAGACCAGCTCGCTATAGAGAGTCCGGTCGAGCCGCGCCGCACGAAACATCTGCTGGAGGATCAAGGACCTCCATTACGGGTTTCGACGAGGGTAGTGAGTCTTAGTTCTCAGTTTTCAGTTTTTCAGTTCTCAGTTACTGATGACTGACAACTGACGACTCACTCGAAGAGTGTCCCTTGCGGGTCCGGTCTCCGGTAACGGGCCACCCCTGACCAGGCCAGATAGTCCATGAACACCCAGCTGCGCCGGTGGAGCACCGTCGGACCCCAGGCATGCAGGGCCGCCTTGTGCGTAGGACTCGGGTACCCACTGTTGCTCTCGAAGTTGTACCCCGGAAAGTTCGGCGCCTCCTCGGACATCAGCCGATCCCGGGTGACCTTCGCCAGGATCGAGGCGGCAGAGATGGAAAGGCAGGAGACGTCGCCGCGCACAATCCGGTGGGTTCCGTCGCCGCCGACGAAATCCCAGCGCCCGTCCAGCAGGATCTGGTCTACTGCCACTCCGAGGCCATCGAGGGCACGCCGGGCGGCGAGCCTTTGCGCTTCTGACATGCCCAACTCATCGCACTCGGTGTTCGTGGCATGACCAACAGACCACGCTGCACACCAGGCGGCCAGTCGGTCGAACAGCGCTTCCCGCTCCTGGCGAGTGAGGAGCTTCGAGTCGCGAATCTTGTAGACGCGGCGATCCTTCGGTATGACCGCAGCCCCCACGCTGATCGGTCCGGCCCAAGCCCCACGCCCGACCTCGTCCATTCCGATGACGATCTCGTGTCCCTGGTCCCACAACGCGCGTTCGAGCCTGAGCGAAGGAGCGCTCTTGCGAAGCGCCTTTCGGAGCTTCGGTACGGCGGCGACCACGGGGGAACAGTACAGCCTGCGGCTGTCAGTAATCAGTATTCAGTTTTCGGTCATCATTCCGGAACTGAGAACTGACGACTGACAACTGACGGCTGAGTGCTGTTATCTTCCGGTGCCCATGACCGACCGCACAGAACAGAGGAACCGCCTGCGCCAACGCCTCGAAGCCAAGTATCCCGACCTTCAGTTAACCGACACGCAGCTGAACAACTACCTGGACGCTCAGGATCGAATGCAAGGCCAGCCCACTAAGGGCCGCGCAGAGGTGGGTCGGGTTGAGATGCGCCGGGCCGGTCCCGAAAGCGCGGAGGACATCCTCGATTTCTTCGACAATCGGGCCTTCGCCAATAACCCCGGTTGGGCGTCTTGTTACTGCATCTACCACCACTTGGGCCAGGACGCAGAGCCCCGGTGGGAGGACCGGAGCTGGCAGGACAACCGGGACGAGCTGCGAACGCGGATCGAGAGCGGCTCCATGCGGGCGTTCCTCGCTTACGAGGGCAACCAGGTCGTCGGCTGGTGCAACGCCTCGGACCGGGGCGAGTTTCCGGAACACGCAACTGGCGACGATGAAGGCGTGGCCTCTCTCGTGTGTTTCACGGTTGCACCCACACATCGCGGCTACGGCATTGGCGCCCAACTCCTGGACGCGGCCATGTCGGAGCTGCCATCGGATGGAGTCGAGCTGGCCGAGGCTTACCCGGTTCCGGACCATGTGGAGGACGCCTCCGCATACCACGGCCGGGTGAAGCTGTTCAAAAAAGCCGGCTTTGTCGAGTCCGAAGACGCCCAGTCAGAGAAGGTTCAGCGCCGCTTCTGACATGAAACGGGCCCCAGTTGCCACGCTCGTAGTGGCGCTGGTCGTTTCCGCCTGTACCCAGACCTCTGGTGAGACGGCGCCTGTGGCGACGACATCTCCGACGACGACCCCTGGCGCCTGTCACCACGAGCGCGAGCACCACCACTGAGGCGCGCCCGACGACTACCGCCACCCCGGTCGCACAGCTGCTCACAGCACGGCAGCATTCCCGAGGTGGTCAAGAATTGGCAGTTTCTCCTCAACCGGAGAGGCGTCGAAATGGTGCTCTCCGGTCACGATCACAACTACCAGCGGATCTTCCAGCGAAATATGACGTATATCGTCACGGGGGGCGGAGGTAGGGATCTCTATCCGGTGGGGGCGTGCCCGCCGGGCACCACCGAGCCGCTGGTGGCGAATGACACCGACCACCACTTCCTCGTGCTGACGATTAAGCCTGGATCGATCGGGGTGGAGGCCATAGCCGCTGACGGGACCTTGATCGACAGCTTCACCGTCGCCAACAAACCGCTTCGTTCGTCGATCCCTGCTGGCGTTCAGTAAGTCAGACGAGCTCGATAACCGCCATCTCGGCTGAGTCCCCACGCCGGGGTCCGACCCGCGTTATGCGGGTGTAGCCACCGGGCCGGTCGATATATCGCGGGGCGACCTCGTCAAAGAGTCGGGTTACGACCTCTTTGTCCGGGATCAGCTTCAGGACCTGGCGTCGTGAGTGGATGTCGCCCCTGCGGGCCTTCGTGATGAGCCGCTCAGCCACCGGTCGCACCGCCTTGGCCTTGGCCAAAGTCGTGGTGACTCTTTCGTGGGAAAAGAGCGAGGCGGCCAGGCCGGCAAGCATCAGCTGTGAGTGAGCGGGTCCAGCGCCGAGCCGAGGCCCTTTCCTGGGCTTCGGCATCAGTCTTCCTCGGCGTCCGTCGATCTACGAATGCTGAGACCCAGCTCGTCGAGCTTGGCCACCACCTCCTCCAGGCTCTTTTGCCCGAAGTTGGTGATATTCAAAAGCTCCTCCTCCGTCTTTTGGATCAGCTCGCCGACGGTGTGGATCTGGGCCCTCCTGAGGCAGTTGCGCGGACGCTCAGAGAGGTCGAGCGCCTCGATCGGGAGGTCGAGATCGGGAGAGGTCGACTCCTGCACGGTCACGTCCCCGAGCTCAAGCCCCTGACCCTCTCCGAGGTCGGCGAAAAGTCCCAGTATCTCGCGTAGGGTCTTGCCGGCCGACGAAAGGGCTTCGGAGGGCGGAATCGAACCGTCGGTCTCGACATCGAGAATGAGTTTGTCGAAGTTGGTCATCTGGCCGACCTGCGTGTTCTCGACGCGGTAGGCAACTTTGCGTACCGGAGAGAAGATCGAGTCGATCGGAAGCACACCGATCGTGTCGCTCTTCTTGTTTCGCTCAGCAGAGCGATAGCCGACGCCCTGCTCGACCGTCATCTCCATTTCGAGCCGCCCACCCGAGGTCAAAGTGGCGAGATGCAGATCGGTGTTGACAATCTCCACCCCGGTTGGGATCTTGAGGTCGGCTGCGGTGGCCTCGCCGGCACCCTTGACCGACAGGTACAGCGTCTGCGGCTCCAACTCCTCTGTGCGCACAACCAGCTGTTTCAGATTCAGGATTATGTCGACCACATCCTCCACCACACCGGTAACGGTCGTGAACTCGTGTTGGACGCCCTCGATCTGGATCGAGGTAATGGCGGCACCGGGAATCCTCGATAGGAGTGTCCTTCGCAACGTGTTCCCGAGTGTGTAGCCGAACCCGGGCTCAAGCGGCTCGACTACGAACCGCGAGCGGACAGGCTCAACTGACTCTTCTTCGATTTGCGGACGCTGGACGATCAACAAGGCTTGACCCCTTACTTCGAATACAGCTCAACGATTAGCTGTTCTTTGATGGGTGTATCGATCTGGTCTCGGCTGGGCATCTCGTTCACGACGATTTTGCGGTCGTCTTGGCTGACGTCGATCCAGTCGGGCATGGCCCGATCGCCACCCGTATCGATGGCGTGCTGGACGACAATCAGATCCTCGCTTCGGGAACGGAGGCTGACGACGTCTCCGACCTTCACCCGATAGGACGGAATATCGACCTTTGTTCCGTTGACAAGGAAGTGGCCGTGGTTCACTAGTTGCCGCGCCTGGGCTCTCGTAGCGGCCAGTCCGGCCCGATAGACGACGTTATCCAGGCGGGTCTCGAGCCTTCGGAGCAGGTTGTCACCCGTGATGCCGCGCTCCTGGGCGGCCTCCCGATAGTACCGGCGGAACTGGCGCTCGAGTAGCCCGTACATGGCTCGTAGCTTCTGCTTCTCTCGGAGCTGGATCAGATAGTCCGACTCCCTGATGCGACCCCTGCCGGCCTCTCCCGGCGGGTACGGTCTCCGGTCAACGGCACAGCGCTTGGTTTGACATAGCGGAATGCGAGCGCGACGGCACACTTTGTGGACAGGGCCGGTGTAGCGAGCCACTACTTGCCTCTCCGCCGCTTGGGCAGGCGGACGCCGTTGTGCGGGATAGGCGTCACATCCTGGATGCCGGTGATCTCCATCCCCATGTTCTGCAACGTGCGAATGGCGGTCTCCCGGCCCGAGCCGGAGCCACTCACGATCACATCGAGCTTGCGGATTCCATGTTCGCCGGCCCGTCTCGCCGCCTCCTCGGCCGCCACCTGCGCCGCGTATGGCGTCGACTTACGGGATCCCTTGAAACCCACGGATCCACCGGAGGTCCATACGACTGCATCCCCCTCCAGGTCCGAGATAGTGATGATCGTGTTGTTGAAGCTCGCCTTCACGTGGGCGACCGCGTGGTTGATGTTTCTCCGCTCACGTCGACGAACGCGCTTCGGCTGGGCTGGCTGGGCTGGCTGGGCTGGCTGGGTCACCTGATCTCCCGCTACTTCTTGACTTGGGCTTTCTTCTTACCGGCGATGGCGACTCGCCGGCCTTTGCGCGTTCTCGCGTTGGTGTGCGTCCGCTGGCCTCTAACCGGAAGGCCACGGCGGTGACGGGTTCCTTGATAGGACCCGATTTCGATCTTCCTGCGAATGTTCTGTGACACCTCTCGACGGAGGTCACCCTCCACCTTGTAGTTCTGCTCGATGAACTGCCGGATCCTCACGATCTCCTCATCGGTGAGGTCGCGTACCTTCGTGCCGGCGTCGATGTCGAGCGTGCGACAGACCTCCAGACCGCGCGATCTCCCGACGCCAAAGATGTACGTGAGGCCTATCTCCAATCGCTTCTCACGCGGTAGGTCGACACCTGCGATACGGGCCATCAGCTCATCCCTGCCGCTGCTTGTGGCGCGGGTTAGTACAGATCACCCAGACGCGGCCATGTCGCCGGATGATCCGGCACTTCTCGCACATCTTCTTGGCAGACGGACGAACCTTCACGCGACTCCTCGTATTTCCCAAGAGTGCGCCCATGCGGGCAGGCAGAACCAGCGGTCGCTCGACCGGCTAACAGATTACCGGGACCTCTTCGGCTGTACCAAATCTCTGGCGTCCTCGGCCGCGGTCAGCACCCTGGGACCCTCGGCCGTGACCGCCACCGTGTGCTCGAAGTGCGCGGAGAGGCTGCCGTCGGCGGTCTTTACCGTCCAGCCGTCATCCTCGACCTGGGTCTCCTGTCCACCGAGGTTGAACATCGGCTCGATGCAGATGGCCATCCCCTTGCGAATCCGCATGCCTGTACCCGGCTCGCCGAAGTTGGGAACCTGCGGTTCCTCGTGCATCTGCCTGCCGATTCCATGTCCCACGTACTCCCGGACCACCCCAACGCCGACGGTTTCGGCCTCTTGCGACACGGCATGGCCGATGTCGCCCAGCCGAGCGCCTGCCCGTACCTGCCCGATGCCCGCCCACAGTGCCTCTTCGGTCACTTTGAGAAGCTGCGCGACTTCGGGCGCCACCTCCCCAACGGCAAACGTGATCGCGGCATCGCCGTGCCAGCCTTTGTAGATCGCCCCGGCATCGATGGACAGGATGTCGCCCTCTCGCAGCTTGTAGGACCCGGGTATGCCATGAACTATCACGTCATTCGGGGAGGTACAGATGTGACCCGGGAAGCCGTGATAGCCCAGAAACGAAGGCTCACAGTCGTGGGCACGAATTATTCCGGCGGCGAGCTCGTCGAGTTCTTTCATGCTCACCGAAGGACGAGCGGCTTCTTCGACAGCATCCAGGACGGCGGCAACGGCGGTGCCCGCGACCGCCATTTTCTCGAAGTCCCTCTTGGTCTTGATCGTAATCATGCGCTCACAGCATCGATTATCCGGTTGGTGATCGATTCGACCTCGCCTACACCGATCACGGTGCGCACGAGGTTGCGTGCACTGTAGAGGTCAATCAGCGGCTCGGTCTGTGCGGCATACACCTGCAGGCGGGTTCTGATGGCAGCTTCGGTGTCGTCGGCCCTCCCCCGTTGCAGCAATCGAGTCACTAACTGTTCGGTCGGGACCTCGAGCACTACCACGGCGTCGAGCCCACCGGTCGACAGCAGCTCGTCCAGTGACTCTGCCTGAGGTTGGGTGCGAGGAAACCCGTCGAGCACGAAGCCAGGAACGGCGTCGGGCTTGGCTATCCGCTGTTTCAACATCTGGATGGTGATCTCGTCAGGTACGTAGTCGCCACTTTCCATTATCTCGGAGACGAGCTTCCCCAACTCCCCGGTCTGTTCTCGAAACATCTCACCCGTCGATATATGAGCGATCCCGAAATGGGCTGCCAGGCGCTCGGCTTGGGTGCCTTTTCCAGCCCCGGGGGGACCGAGGATCAGAAGCTTCAAAGACCCTCCCCC
>JBHICV010000015.1:0-29125 GCA_046759765.1 Acidimicrobiia bacterium | reverse complement strand
AGGCCGACGACTACCCGATGGGGTGGTCCCGTCAGCAGCTCGAAGAGGCTCAGGCCCGATTCGGAGAGAAATGGGGGACCGGAGAGGCGTTCGACTTGGTGGTTCCCAGCCGCGCCGGCGACGAGCGGCTCCGGGCCTGGTACGCCAAGTTGGAACGGTCGATCACCAGCCCGGGAGCGATGCAGAAGTACCAGGAAGCCGCCCAGGAGACGGACGCCCGTGCCTTGCTCCCGTCGATCACGGTGCCGACCCTGGTGATTCATTTTCCTGAGAACGAGTTTGTGCCGCTGGCCTGGGGGAAGTACATCGCTGACCACATCGAAGGGTCCCGGCTGGTGGAGCTGCCGGGCCGCGATGTTGTTCCCTACTTTGAGCATTCGCAGGAGACCTTCGATGCGATTGAGGAGTTTCTCACTGGTATACGAAGGGAAGCGCCCAGCAATCGCCAGCTCTCCACGGTGCTTTTCACCGACATTGTCGATTCCACTGGGAAAGCCGAGCAACTTGGCGACCGTGGCTGGACGGCTGTACTCGACCTGCACGACACGCTGGCTGACGACGTCATCGCGGCATACGCCGGGCGGCTGGTCAAGACGACCGGAGACGGGATCCTGGCCACGTTCGACGGACCGGGCCGGGCGATACGAAGCACAGTCGCTTTCCAGAACGAGCTGGCCAAAACGGACATCCAGATACGGACCGGCATTCATACCGGGGAAATTGAGGTCCGCAATGACGATGTCGGTGGTATTGCAGTTCACTTGGCAGCCCGGATCATGGCCGCCGCGGCCGCCGGCGAGATCCTGGTTTCTAACACCGTCAAAGACCTGGTCATCGGCTCCGACATTGCCTTCCAAGACCGCGGAACTCACAGTCTCAAAGGTATCGAGGGCCAGTGGCAGCTCTACTCGGTGGCTCAACCCTCGGCTAATACCTAGGGACGACTCGCCCGAGCCCGACAGCGCATATCGGCTGCACTTAGGCGCTAGCCGAGGCACTTGTGAGCTCGGCTGATCTAGCGATCCCGCGATGTCCCCCGCCTCAACGACTAACCAGCTGCAGTAACGAGCCGGGCCGCCCCACACCTGTGCGTTTGGTGTGTATAGGTTGAGGAGAGACTCTTGGTGTGTCCTTTGGGGACCCGCGCTGGTCAGGGATTGGGCTTTACGGTCCAGCCGGTTTGTTCTGACCACTCTTCAGCTGCCTGGATGGCGTCGAGAATGAAGCCGGTTTTGGCTTCGTTGTAGGCGAGGCGGTCATTGCGGTAGCGGTCGGCTAGTTCGAGTTTGAGGGCTGCGTACTGGCTTCGGATGGAGGAATGTTCCCGTAGGTAGTCGCGGAAGAGAAGGTGGATTCGTTCCCAGTCGCTTCCGGCTGTACACACGTGGATCTGGACCACCCGAGGGGTACCTGGTGTGGGGCGGAAGTAGCGGCGGTCCGGCTCTCTCGACCGCAGCGGGACCCCCAATGATTCGATGGCTGCAACGTATGTCTTCTCGGCTCCAACGTTGGGGACGGCTACCTGGATATCGACGACGGGCTTGGCTGCTAGACCTGGCAGTGCAGTAGACCCGATGTGTTCGATCGCTATCGCGGTTTCTCCTAATACGCTGGACAGGCGCTTCCGCCATGAAGCGAACACCTGGGGCCAGCCGTCGTCGTAAGCCACCACCTGCACCGGGTCGCCGCTAGGGGAGCCGATCAGCTCGATACCCGGATATCGGGCCGTCAGAACCTCGTCGGCCATGCTCTGGCGATCGGACTCCGAAAACTCGGCAGGCGTCATACCCCGATAGGCCGCTTCGATGTCGTATCTATCGATCAGCGTGGCTCGCAATCCGAACAGCTCGAATAGCTGTTGCCACGCCTCAGCCGGGTTACTTATGTGGGTCGGGTCGACACCAGCTTCGACAAGTCGCCGTTGGAGCCTCTCGTCCATTGCGGGGCGACCTTATCGGGCCGCACAGCCGCCCTCAGCAGAAGAGCTCGCCAGACGGGGGAGCAGCCAACCACGAACCCTGAGCTGGTGTTTCGTGTCGACGGGAGCGCCCGCAAGTGGCATTTGCCAGAATCCGCTTCGGACCGGTCCATAGGAGGGTGCGATGGACACGGCCGAGGAGCGACGGCAGGCTCCCGAGTCACCGGTAGGGGTCGTCTATGACGGCTTCATGTCCTACAGCCATGCCGCCGGTGATCTGCTGGCGCCACGTCTGCAGGCGGGGTTGCAGCGGTTCGCGAAGCCGTGGTGGAAACGCCGGGCCTTACGCATTTTCCGGGACGAAGCCTCGCTGTCGGCGAATCCGCATCTGTGGTCATCGATCACCAAGGCGTTAGACCAGTCGGGCTGGTTTGTGCTGCTGCTTTCGCGTGATGCTGCTCAATCGGAGTGGGTGAACCGGGAGGTCGAGTACTGGCTCGAGCACAAGGATCCGGAGCGGATCATCCCGGTCCTCACCGAAGGCGAGTTCTCCTGGGCTGACGACGATATCGTCTCCGATACTGCGCCACCCGCCTTACACGGTGCGTTTTCCGCTGAGCCCCGCTGGGTGGACTTCCGGTTTGCCCGCAGTGAGCACCAGCTCGGCCTGAACAACGCCTCGTTTCGGGCGGGGGTCGCCGACATCGCCTCGGCGATCCGTGGTGTCGCTAAGGACGAGTTGGAGTCAGAGGAGGTGACCCAGCACCGCCGCACGATCCGAACGGCTTGGGCCGCAGGGATCGTTCTCCTTCTGTTGGCGGTGGTCGCTATCGGAGCCGCCATCTACGCGGGTGGACAGCGGCTCAACAGAGCGAAGCAGCGGCCACTCAGTTCGCTCGCCAGGTGCTCGATTTCTCCGGCAGACTCCAGAGCCCTGCTGCGCCCGCCGGCAGCTACATCCACGCCGACCAACGCAACCTCCCGCTACCGGTGCTGGAGTCGCCACCACCAACGCCTCGGTTGCGGTTCCTGACGCCGGGAGGGTTTCCGTTGGAGTACTCGACCTTCATGGTGCATCCGGAGCTTGAGGAGATAACGGGGGTGTGGCTGGCGCACGAGCCGTTCCATATCCGGCAGGGCTTCGTCAACGGCGAAGAGGCTCCACTCGGTTCGGGCATTCCCCCCGACTTCGATGTCGAGGTCTACGTGACAAGAAGGCAGGGCCCGCCACTAGCCGACGGCCCGTTCGAGCTCGACCAGACGTACCGCTTCACCAGCGATTACCTGGTCAGAGTGGCCAGCGACTCGTGTGGTCCCGGCTTCCGTGAGCAGACGGAACCCCTCCCGTGCGACGAGTTCGTCCACGAGTTCCCAGACGGTTTGCCGCCTGGTCGCTACGACATCTGGGTGGAGTGGCGAGCACCGTGTTCGGCCTGGACCGCTGCCGATGTTTGCGACGACCCCGATAGTTCGCTGACCCTGTTCGCCAGGGCGGTTGACTTCGAGTTCTTCCACGACGACTTCAGACCAGACGACGCGGAGTGGCCCTTCGATCCATGGGGCGTCGACGCGTCCGGGACCGACCCTTAGGCCGAACCAGCCATGTCGGCGGCACCCATGCGCTGCTTGACTCTCGGTGAACCGTGTAGGAGACAGACGTGGAGTATCAGCTACGCAGATATCAGATCGAGGCAGGGAAGATGTCCGAGTTCGTGGAAGCATGGACCGACGGCGTTGTTCCGCTACGGAAGAAGTTCGGATTCGAGTTCCGCGGGGCGTGGGTGATCGAGGAAACAGATGAGTTCGTGTGGATCATCGGCCATGACCATCCCAAAGGCTTCGAGGCCGCGGACCGCGAGTACTACGGGTCACCGGAACGGGCTGAGCTGTCTCCCGATCCCGCCCAATACGTGGAAGTAGCCAATCAGAGCTCAGCGATCCCGATTCTCTGAACCGCTTTGTCTCGGTGGCCCTGGCTACCGCGACGGCGTGTGGCACGGGGCTTGCCGGCCAATCCCTCCGACCAGCTTGAAGAAAGCGCCAGGTTCGCCTCGACGTCCGCGGTCAGTTCCGTTCTACTAGTCCCCTTCGGGGCTTGCCTCGAGTGCTCTTTTCAGACCTTGGTGGCTCTGATCCAGCTCCTTCTTTGCTCCCCGGCGCACCACCAACGGCACGAGAAGCTTTCCGATTCCATGGCCCTCGAAGTCGAGTTCCATGGTGAAGCGGGTGCGATTCCCTTCGCCGATGGACTCGAGGGTTCCTGTTCCGAACGCCCGGACCGGGCCGTCGATCACCCGAGACGAATAGGTCCGCGGTGGGTCGAATTCGATGTACTCGCTGGTCATGGTCTGCTCGCGTCCACCCGGCATGACGCGCGTCATGACGATGCGGGAACCCTTCTCCAGAGCCCCGCTGCTCTCGGCGCGAGCGCTACTGACGGTGTCCTGCCACTCGGTGAATCGAGATGGGTCGGTCACGTAGTCGAACACTTCCTTGGGGGCCCTGTCGATCTCAACGGTGTGGACGATCGGCGCCATGCTGACTCCTTCTCCTGTCGGCGAGATCCCTTGAACCTAGGCGGCGGACGGGCGCCATGGCCGGCAGCTGGCCGATGCGGCCGACCTTAGCCAGCCGCCAGGCGAGCGACTTTTGCCGTCGCCTTTTTACGAACGAGGACGAAGCTCGAGCTCTATTCGGCCTCCAGCAGCAGCTTCAGAGCGTTGAAATCGGTGTCCAACTGCTTCTCGATCTGCTTGCCGACCAAGCCCTCCGCCAGCTTGAAGAACCCGCCGGGTTCGCCTTCGACTTCTACGGTCGCTTGGGTTCCGATCTCACCCGTCGACTCAAGCACCACGGTCCCCTCGAACGGAACTGGTCCCTTGGTCACTTTGAATCCTTGGCTGTTGGGTGGATCCCAGCTCGTGATCTCGAGGGTGGACTCGAACTTACGTCCCAGGAATTTGATTACCGACTCCTGGGTTGAGCCCACTCCGGGCGGGCCCTCCGACGTCCATCGGGAAGATTCGGTAGGGCCCTGCCACTGGGAGTCATTGGCGGGGTCGGTTATGTAGTCGAAGACCTCCTTCTGAGAGCGGTTGATCCACACTGATGCGTTCGCTTTGAACATAGATGTCCTCCTGACTCCTAGCTGACCGGGAATGCCAGCCGACAACGCGATGAAGATGATTCGCTGCGCCCTCCTTTCGCCGCGTGGCGCAACAGCTTCGTTTTCGCCCTTGTGACTGCTACGCGGGCTCCTCGATGACTCCAAGCTGTTGCATCATCGCCAGCTGGTCGGTGACGCCCCAGTGCTCGCTTATCTTGCCGTCGCGGTAGGCGAGGATGTCGATCGTCTGAATGTCGATCTTCCTTCCGGTGGCTGGGATTCCCTGGAACTCGCCCTGGTGCGTTCCGGAGAAGCGAACCCGGGTCACCACCTTGTCGCCCTCGACAATGATGTCGTCGATCGTGGCTGAAAGATCCGGGAACGCGTCCCGCATCATCGTGATGAAGGCGCGGGGGCCTTCCCTGCCCGGCGGCAGCCCCGGAAACTCTTCATGCTCGACGAAATCCTCGTGAAATACCTCGTCAATAAGATCGAGGTTTCCTTCGGTGACCACTTCGTCATAGAGGCGCTGCAACTCAACCTTGAGGTCTACCGTCGTCACACTTCCCCCCTGTCACTATCGCCGAGCTACTGCGCCCGGCCCTTTGGCGTAACCGTATACGATCGCCCGGAGAGATGTCTGATCGCCAGATGAGCGTGAGGCGCGTTTACGCGGTAGAGCACCACTTCGAGACTGTCGGGCCGGATGATGATCGGACCGGTCCGCGTCCCCAACACCCACATTCCAGGGAACCGAGTCTCAGATCCGTCCGGACTCAACGATTCTCTGGAGAAAGGCTTTCGTGCGGGGTTCCTGAGGGTTGGTGAAGATCTGCTCGGGCGAACCCTGCTCGAGGATCGCGCCTTCGTCGAGAAAGCACACCCGATCTGCGACATCCCGCGCGAATCCCATCTCGTGCGTAGCGACCACCATCGTCAGACCCATGTCCTTGAGTCCCCGGATGACGTTCAGCACCTCTCCCACTAGCTCCGGATCGAGCGCAGAGGTCACCTCGTCTAACAGCATCACCTCTGGGTCGGTGGCCAAGGCTCGGATCACCGCCACTCGCTGCTGTTCTCCACCCGACAGCCGATCTGGGTACTCCTCAATCTTGTCCTCGAGGCCAAACTGCTCGAGAAGTTCCCGGGCACGCTCGTTGGCCTCCTCTCGGGCCAGGCCACTGACCTTGCGGGGACTCAACGTGATGTTGTCTAAGACGTTCATGTGCGGAAACAGGTTGAAGGATTGGAAGACAATTCCCATCGACTCGCGGACCCGGTTGGGATTTACGTTCGGTCCGGTGATGTCAATCTCGTCCATCATGATCCGTCCGCTATCGATAGGCACCAGCAGGTTGATGCACTTGAGCAGAGTCGACTTTCCGGATCCTGACGAACCGATCACACAGACGACATCGTGAGGGTGGACCACGAGGTCGATGCCCCGGAGAACCGTCCTCCCGTCGAACGACTTACGGACGTCGTTTAGCTCGAGTTTGGCGGGCATTACACACTCATCGCTTGTTTTCGTCGCCGGTCCCTCTCCGCGTACCAGTCGATGAAGCGAGCCACGGGAACGCTGACGATCAAGAACAGAATGGCAGCGACGACATAGCCGGTGTAGTTGAACGTCCGGGCGTTATAGATCTGGGCCTCGCGCACCGCCTCTCGAATTCCAAGCACGAACACCAGCGCCACATCCTTCTGCAAGCTCACGAACAGGCTCAGGAGGACGGGAATCACGTTGCGGACGGCTTGTGGGACCAGAACGAGACGCAGGGCTTGACCTTGGGTCAGGCCGAGCGACCGCGCCGACATGCGCTGACTCTCTGGCACCGACTCGATACCAGCCCGATATACCTCGGCCGTATAGGCGCTATAGCTGATGACCAGTGCGGTGAGTCCCCAGAAGAGAGCACTGTTGGGCACTCCTGGCAGCTGCAGCGCCGGCACCCCGAAACCGAGCAGAAGGATGAGCAGCAGCACGGGCACACCTCGGATGAGGTCGATATACGCGATCGCGAGCGCTCGCAGCGGGAAGAAGGCTGGGCCCCGCAACGAGCGGATGATCGCAACCAACAGAGCAAACATCAGAATGACGATCTCGGCGACGATGAACATCTGCACGTCGAGCCAAAAGGCTGATAGGACATCCGGCCAAACGGCCCGGAAATGCTCTGGGCTGAAGAATTGTTGCTGGACGGCCGGCCAAGCCTCCGACGTCAACACAACCCAGGCGACCACGCCGAAGAACACGACTGTCGACACGAATGCGATGAGTGCGGCCCGTCCCCCCTCCTCGCGTCCATCGCGCCGGCGGCGTGGCGCGCCGAGCAGGCTCGGAGTCAGGCCTCTTGTCTCGTCAGGAGGGACAGACCCCTGAGTCACGTCTCGTCCCACTCGATCGATCTACGATGTGATCGTCGGAATTGCACCTTCCTGCGCCAGCCACGCTGACTCCAGAGCCGCCAGTGTGCCGTCCGCGATCAAGGCGTCGATCGCTTGGTTTACGCAAGCGACCAGAGGGTTTCCCTCGGCGAAAAGAAGCCCGTATTCATCGGGTGCGGCGGCTGCCGCCTCGAATTGGCCCGCGATAACAGCATCCTCGATCTCGACGGCCGTTATGAAGTAGGCGGTTGGTAGGTCGACGAGGATTCCATCGACCTGGTCGGCTTCCATCGCCGACTTGGCGTCGGAGGTCGTGTCATAGACCGCTGCCGGCTGGGTCGGCTGAATGACGTCCTCGATGAAGTCAAGGCTGGTTGTGCCGATCTGTGCACCGAGTCTTGTGTCCTTCAGGTCTGCAATCGTGGTGGCGCCCACAACGGGTGAGTCCGGGAAGGCAATCACAGCTTGCCTCGTGACGTAGTAGGGCTTGCTGAAGTCAACTACCTCATCGCGCACTGGCGTGATCGAGTACTGCTGCAGGTTGAAGTCGAAGTTCTTGGGCCCGGGAGCGATGGCCTCGTCGAAACCCGTCCGAACCCACTTGACCTCAGTGTCGGCAAACCCCAGCTCAGTGGCGATTTCGTAGGCAACTGCCGCTTCGAACCCCTGCTTGTTGGTCGGATTGTCATCCATGACCCAGGGCAAGAACGCCGGCTCACCGGTTGCGACGGTTAACACGCCGGGTTCCACCAGATTCAGGTCAGCCTTGGCGCAGCTCACGCCTCCGGCCGGCGGCTCTGCTCCTTCCTCTTCACCGCAAGTAGCCGCGACGAGCGACAGAGCTACCAAAAGAACAAGGCTGAGCCGGGTGCGCACCATCAGTCCTCCTGCGGCCGGAGAATAGCAACCGTGGTTCCAGTGGAGTGAGGGGATCGTCGCGTCACGTCCTAGCGATCGCTACTGCTAGCGATCCCACCAGAGGTCGAGCTCTTGTTGGAGCTGGAGGCGCGTCTCGGTGTCGGTCCATGACGCCTCCACTGCATTCTGAGCCAGCTGTCGCATGAGCATGTCGTCGTATCCGTAGCGGGTTGCAACCGTCCGATACTCCCCGGACAGCGTCGTAGCGAACATGGCAGGATCGTCTGTGCTGAGGGTGACCATCGCTCCGGCGTCTATTAGCTGCCGAATGGGATGCTCTTCCCACGACGGGACCAGCCCAGTGGCGAGGTTGGAGGAAGGGCAGACCTCAAGCGGGATTTGGTGCTCGACGAGCGACTTCAGCAGGTCTCGATCCTCAACTGACCGAATGCCGTGTCCGATTCGCTCTACGCCCAGCACAGAGAGGGCAGTGAGGACACTGTCCGGGCCGGACACCTCACCCGCGTGAGCCGTCAGCCTGAAGCCAGCATCTCGCGCGCGGCGGTACACGTCAGCGAACAACTCGGGCGGGAAGTCGGCTTCCGACCCTCCGAGACCAACACCAATGATTCCGGCCGACTCGGCCACTTCGCGGATCTCTTCGAACGTGTCGGATGCTCGTTCGGGTCCCGTGTCACGCACTACGTCGACTATCAGAGCCACCTGGACCCCGTCCGCACGGTCGAGGCCGCGCCGAATGGCTAGAGCTAGCTCAGCGGGGGCGAGGCCGAATTGAGAGAAGTCACTTGGCGAGAAGAAAGCTTCGGCATAAACGACGTTCTGTGCAGCGAGCTCGCTAGCAGCTGCCTCCGCGCCGACCTCGAACGCTTCATACGAATCGAGAAAGCGATTCTTCCATACCCAGGTGTCAATGAAGTGATCGAAGTCCCGGAACCTGAACTGATGCTCGAGTGCCGCAAGGTTGGGAACATCCGGATCGCCTCCCGCCTGCTCAACTAGCGCCCACAAGGAAGTCCGCGGAATTGCCCCTTCCAGGTGAACGTGCAGCTCGACCTTCGGCATCGACTCGAAGTCGCGCACGGGTAGGAAGCCTACGGCCTCCGCCTTCTACCTTGCCGCGGCTGGTCAGGTCGGCGCAGCGCACCAGCGCAGAGCCTCTTCTGTGGGCGACTTTGCGCCGACACACATCGCCTGAAACGCGTTTGACCACCCCGTAGCTAATCACTCACACGGCTATATCGCGGTGGTTGAAGATCCAGGTACCCAGCCCTACCAAGACAGCTGTCAGGCCCAGCATCAGGAAGCCGTGGCCGATGTGAACGCCGGTCTGCAGGGGATTGTCGGCGTTGAGCCAATGGAAGGGGGACAAGTTACGGACCCACTCCATCCCTTCCACCTGCGGGATGACTCCGTTAGCCGCGTAGCCAAGGACTGCAACACCTGTCGCGACCGCAATAGCCAGCGACTTGCGCCCGGTGGCTCCGCCTACCGCGTACGCCACCGCGCCGAATAATGCACCGAACAGAACTAGATGCAGGTGCATGGCGCCGAACTGCCCAACCGAGATGCCATCAAGCCGCGCCGGGCCCACCAACGCCAGCATCGCCAGCCACAGCGCAAAGAGGATGATCACTACGCTGAACAAGAACGAAGCGAAGCGCTGCAGCGCCACGCTGCTCCGGCTCACCGGATGAGCGAGGATCAGGTCGAGCCGGCCTGCTACCTCGTCGCCGGAGATTGTCCGGGTGCCGGCCGATATCGCGTATATCAGCAGCAACACTGCCACGATCAGCCCGTACACACTCGCGTTTAGGTAGCCGGCTGCCGTGCTGATGTCGGTGTAATTGATCGCCTCCAGCAACGCCTGCGGGTAGCTCTCGAGTGCGGCCTGCAGCTCCGGACTATCGACGGTCGGCCAAAAGGCCGCGTAGAAGCCACCCACTAAGACGATTGCCAGCGACCAGCCGAGCAAGGACCGGCGGCCATCCCAAAGCCATTTTCCGAAGACGCTACCGAGCATGCCCGCCCTCCCCTCGCTGATCGTAGAAGTGAAAGAACAGCTCCTCGAGGTCGGCCTCTTCCACGGATAACGTCACGACGCTATGTCGGGCAACCGCCTTGACCAAAGCGTCGGCGCGCCCGTCGAGCCGGCAGCGCAACAGCGGGCCGTCGATCCGCAAATCGCTGACGCCGGCTATATCAGCGAAGTCCTCGGCAGGGACCGGACCATCGAAGAGGATCTCAACACTTCTCATGGATCGCTCACGAAGGTCCTCGACCCTCTCGACGGCCACCAACCGTCCTTCGCGAATGATCCCCACGCGGTCTGCGTTCTCTTGGACCTCGCTCAGCACATGAGATGACATGAACACCGTCCGCCCGTCTGCCGTTGCCCGTCGGGCCATCGCGGCGAACTCATGCTGGAGAAACGGGTCAAGGCCGGAGGTCGGCTCATCCAAGACGAGCACTTCAGGGTCATGCATGAACACCTGCACCAAACCAACCTTCTGTCGATTACCGCGGGACAAGGTGCTGATCCGGCGGCTCAGGTCCAGCTCGAGCTGCTGAGCGAGGTCATCAATACGAGCGCGGGCGACACCACCCCGCAGGTTGCCCAAGTAGGTCAGCAGCTCCTCGCCCGTTTGGCGGCCATCAACGACGAAGTCGTCGGCTAGATACCCGACACGCTCCCGCAGGGCCACCCCATCCGCCCTGGGATCTAGTCCAAGCACGGCAGCCCGGCCGCTGGTGGGTCGGATCAGATCAAGCAGGAGCCGGATAGTCGTCGTCTTCCCCGCACCGTTGGGGCCCAGAAAGCCGTAGACCTCGCCAGTCCGGACCTCCAGGTCGAGCCCGTCGAGGGCGCGGTTGCGGCCGTAGTACTTGGTCAGCCCTTCGGTGCTGATCGCGACCTCAGCCATCGCTCGTCTGCTCTGCCATCAGGGTCGCGCCACAGACTACGGATTGGCACAGCTTCGGCATGAGGGTGCCGACAGCTTCCCTGCGCCCATTCTTCACGTGTAAGACGCACCGTTGGTGATTCAATCCTTCGGCAGCTCCACCGTATAAGTGGGATTACCGGGGATGTACCAGGCGGCGGCACCATGCCCCTCGTGCCGGTCAGCCAGAACCCGCGGCTCGGGAGCGCCCTCGGCCCTAATGACAATGAGGCGACCCTCCGAGTCGGCCGTCAATACGAATTGGCCGTCCGGAGACCATTGCGACTCGAAGAAGGCGTAGCTGGGGGGCGCTTCTGTGACCGAGATCAACTCGTGCGTGGTTCCGTCGGGCAGTCGCACCGTGATGCTGGACCCGGGCCCGTGCTCTCTGCCCGTCTCTACCCGGGCTCCGTCTGGCCTTCGTGAGCGATCAATATGCACGAGGCTGAATATCTCTTCATCTGGGGGCTCGCCGTTGAAGCCTCCGGTGAAATCGATCCTGTCTACTTCCTGACCTGTCTGGGGATCGAGAACCACGATCGCCGGGCCGAACTCGAAGCTTTCCGTGGCGAGTAGCCCGTCTGCGGTCCAGGCGAGAGCGAAGCCGAATTCCTGCCCGCAGCTCAGCAGCCTGGCGTCGCCACCTCCCGCCGGGACCACATACACACATTCACGTCCGAACTCTCCGTCTCTTTCCTCGAAAGTCGAGTAGGCCACTGTTCCCGGAATCGAGGGATCTGGGTTTTCGGCCAATGATGGGTATTCCGGTACCGGGATAAGACCAAACGCAAGGATGATCCCCACGACCGCCAGTAGGACAACGGCCGATGAGACCGCGGCGATGATGACCCTTGTGCGCGACGTCACGAGCCGCTCGCTTTCGTTGCGGCTGCCCTTCCCCGAAGGCGGGCCACTGCCACTGTTCCGATAACCAGGAGCAGCCCGGTGAGCAGGAGAACGACGGCCGCGCCGAGTGTCTCCCCGAATAGGTGGTTGACGCTCTGCGGCACGAAAACGATCACACCGAGCGCGCCTAGGCCGAGCAGAACCGTGCGCCGGAGCAATACCCCGGCGGCTAACAGGCCCACTGCGGCCACCAGGCCTAGGAGCAGACCCCATCCCCGTAGTGAATCGGAAGATGCGATCTGAGCTCCGACGAGAAGTGCTACCGCGCTCAAGACCAGCGCGGTGATGCTGGGAACCATGACAGCTGCCCAACCGAGCAGCCCCCACACCAAGCCCAAGCCCATGACGAGAAGTCCCACGAAGAACGGATCAATGTTGTCGTCCAGCACAAGCAGCAGCGAAACACTCGCGGCCTGTACGGCGGCAAACAGTGCCAGTTGCTGGAGGTGGGTGCGTGTTACCAACCACAGCAGAAGCGAGTACGCACCTGCCGAGAGTGCGGCGGCCAGCGCAACAGATTGCGGACTCGCTTCGAAAACCTCGTCGGCGATCACTCCGAACACGAAAGCCACGCCTGCCGATGACAGGAACCAGAGGAAGCTGCTCAAGCGGCGAATGGCCGGCTCATCGCTGGCGCGGATGAGGGCACCGGCGCCTGCCAGGACGAGGGTGATCACCGCGGCGAACAACACTTTCGCCCATAAGGCCAGATCCGGCCAGAGCTCCGCTGCCAGGATGACGGCCGCGATCACTGCCAAGCCCCCGCCAAGGTAGCCCAGCGCCTCGGTGGCCAGCGAGACCCCTCCGGCGGGCGCCGGTGGTTCTGGTCGTCGAGCCTCATGGGCCCGGATGGCTTCAGCCTGCTCGGCGCTGATCAGGCCTTCAGCGACCCAACCATCCAGTTTGGCCAGATCGTTTTCCCCGGCTGGCTCTTCCATCCTCTGCATTGTGCCGCAGCAGACTTCTGGTGGCGATTAGCGCTCGTTCCATATCCATCAAAGCTGCGGGCAGTCGACCTGTCGGTAGTACGTACCCTCCGGCCTGAGCATTGTGATGGGGGCGACTCGCCCCAACCGGGCGTTCACCGAGATCAAGGACCTACCGACGACAGGCAACCGGTGACGGGGCACCCACTGCTCTACGTACAGATACGCTTTTTTGCGATCTGCGCCGCGAGGGTCAAGACTCCCTGCGTGTCTGCCATCACGGTACGTGATCTGGTCATGCGCTATGGCGACCTCGAGGCCGTAGCGGGAATCGACCTGACCATCGAGGAAGGCGAGGTCTTCGCCCTCCTTGGTCCCAACGGCGCCGGAAAGACCACCACCGTGGAGATCCTGGAGGGGCACCGGCGACGATCGTCGGGTGAAGTGGAGGTTCTGGGGCAGGATCCCCATAACGCCGATCGGGATTTTCGTGAACGGATCGGCATTGTTCTCCAGGAACGGTCTGTCGAGCTCGACCTCACGGTCCGTGAGGCGCTCGATATCTTCGGTGGTGCCTATCCCAACCGGCGCCCCAGCGAGGAGGTCATCCCCATCGTCGGACTCGAGGAGAAGGCCGACGACCGGGTCAAGACCCTCTCGGGCGGCCAGATCCGCCGGCTCGAGCTCGCGCTTGGCATCATCGGGGATCCGGAGCTGATCTTTCTCGACGAGCCCACCACGGGATTTGATCCCTCCGCCCGGCGCCAGGCCTGGACGGTGATCGACAACCTCCGCTCGTTGGGCAAGACGATCCTCCTCACGACCCACTACATGGATGAGGCGCAGAACCTGTCCGACCGGATTGCTGTGATAAGTAACGGAGTGATTGTCGCCGAGGGCACACCGGAGACGATTGGCGGCCGGAAGGAGGCCCAGACCGTGATTGAGTTTGTGGCGCCGGAGTCGCCCCAGCTGCCACTCGGGCTCCGCACGGGTCTTCACGGCCGCGTCCGCGTGGAGACCAGCGATCCCACTGTCACGCTCGACACCCTCACGTCATGGGCGGTCCAACACGAGATCAAACTGGTCGACCTGACCGTTTCTCGCCCGAGCCTGGAGGACGTCTACCTGGAGCTGACCGACGGTGAGGCGGAAGAGTGACGGTCGGCCGCGCATCCACGGTCAGCTTGATCTGGCAGCAGACCCGCTACCAAAACAAGATTTTCTGGCGGACCTCCATTTCGGCGTTCTTCACCATCATCTTTCCTCTGCTGATCCTGGTGGTGTTCGCCGCGATCTTTGGCAGCGAGGAGATCGAACACCTTGGGGTCACCGTTGCCCAGTACTACGCCCCGGCACTGGCTGTGTTCTCAGCGGCCTCGGCGACCTACACCAATATTGGTGTCAGTACGGCCTTCCAGCGTGATCAGGGGATACTGAAGAGGGTGCGCGGCACCCCATTGCCTCCCTCGATCTACCTGACCGGAAAGATCGCATCCGCCACCTACATCGCCGCCATCGCGGTGGTGATCATGCTCACCGCGGGGGTTCTGTTCTACGGAGTCCAGATCTACGCACGTACGGTCCCGGCGGCCATCATCACGTTCCTCGTCGGGGTGGGATGCTTCGCGGCCCTTGGTTTGGTAGTGGCTGCCTTCGCCCCGACCGGGAACGCTGCCGTCGCCATCGCCAACTCCACCCTGCTGCCGCTGGCGTTCTTCTCAGGGGTGTTCATCCCTCCGTCAGAGGAACTCCCGCGGTTCGTGGAGCTGATCGGAGACTTCTTTCCTCTGAAGCATTTCAACGCGGCGTTCCAGGCGGCGTTCAATCCCGGGCTGACCGGCTTTCAGGTGCAGTGGGGCGAGCTGGCCTATATGGCGGTGTGGGGCATCGTGGCCGCGTTGGTTGCGAGACAATTCTTCCGCTGGGAGCCGAGTCGTACCGTCAGGACACGAAGGCGCCGGGAGGAGGTCCCGGCCTAGCGACCTAGGCAGGTTACGAGCCACCACCCATGTCGGCCCATAATCGACATGACGAGGGTGGTCCGGGGAGCTTCTTGTATCAGAATCTGTGAGGCTCACTGGTTGAGTGTTCATGGGACTTCGTGGGCGGCGGTTAGACCAGCCCTCCTTGTTCGACGAGCTTTCCGGGACGTGGTGGGACGAGTCCGGGGTTCTTCATGGGCTCGGTGTGCTGCTGGCTCCGGTACGCACTCCGTTCGTTATCGAAGTGCTTACTGAGCTCGGTAACGAATCCCGTCGCGTCCTGGATCTCGGAGCGGGCGGGGGCCTGCTTGCCGAACCTATCGTTGCCGCCGGCTTCTCAGTCGTAGCACTGGATCCGTCCCTGCTTTCCCTCCAAGCCGCCAAGAACCACAGTGCTTTGACTGACTCGGGGATTACGTTTGTCGGGGGTGTTGGGGAGGCTCTTCCGTTCTTGGATGCTTCATTCGACGCGGTGCTCTGCATGGAGGTCCTCGAGCATGTGGACGACGCTGCCCCGGTAGTCGCGGAGGCCGGCCGGGTTCTCAGGCCTGGAGGCATCTTCATCTTCGCGGGCCCTAATCGGACCGTGATCAACGGCGTCGGGCTGCTGTTCGTTGCACAAGATCTTCTCGGTCTCGTGCCACGCGGCACTCACCAGTGGAGTCGACTGGTGCGACCAGACGAAATGGAACGCTACATGCGAGCTTCCGGCATCGAACCTACTGAGATGCTGGGCGTGGGCATCAGGGTCCGACACGTCCCCCGTGCCGCCCTGGCTCTGATCGGCTTGCTTGCTCGGCGTTTGACACATCCTGAGACCGCAAGGCAGATCGAGCTCGTAACCCGCCGAGGCAAGTGGCTGGCTTACCAAGGATTCGGCGTTCGGCGCTAGATATATCCGTCCACACCCGGGGGCCAGATCATTCGGCAGCGCGGCTACTTACGAGTAGTTGGGCCACAAGCGAGGGTCGATGTTCCAGTGTTGCTGGAGGCGTCTCACTTCCGGTCTGTACATCTCGATGAGAGTCTCCCGGAATCCGGGAAGAAGGTCCCACGACCATGGTTCCGTCGGTGGGCTGGAGCTCGCACTGGGCGTGTCGGTCCCCTCGATTGGGATATCGTCGAGGTCCAGCTCCGACCACACTTGACTTACGGCTTGGGCGGGACGAGAGGCGACGCGTTCGTATTGCAGAACAATCAGGTGTCGTCGCTCGAATGCTGCCTCCCAGGCGGCGAGCTGGGTCGCATACATTCCGCCCCACTGAGCGTCGGGTCCGTGCAGGCGGCTCCAACGATGCAACTCCGTAATCCCGTCCTGGGGTGACGGTCCTGTGCGGCTGAGTTTCATCCGCATCGCTGACGCAAACCGCTCGACGGGGTCACGGAGCAAGACCACCAAGACAACGTCCGGCGAACAAAGACGTCGAGCGATGGGCGGAACCCACGAGCATCGAAGGTATGCAGCGGCGCACTCCCCAACTTTGCCAGCCACATCGCGGAAACGGCCCAGGTAGGACTCGTCGAAACCGTCAAAAGTCCCGGTGACCAGGCTGGGAGTCATGAAGGGGGCCTTGTCCAACCCGCCCACCAGCGAAACCTCCGGGTGCTGAGTCAGCAAACCTGTGAACCAGGTCGTACCCGATCGCTGCGCCCCGATCATCAGCCATACAGGACCACCTGGGTTGCCCTCTGACATTCGGGTGAGGATACGGTCGCTCGAATGTCCGTGCCTTCCTCGAAGCTAAGGCAGGTCGAGTCGGACCCCGTCAAACTCCGTCTCCCCGGGGTGCCCATCGAGCTACGGATGGACCTAAGCAGTGGGAGTGTGGTTACTGTGAGCCGTCGGCACGGCATGGATCTGTGACGGGATTGCGGAAAAGGAAAGACACCAGCCGTCTGCTTTTGGTCGTCCTCGTGCTTATGGCTCTCATGACGTTCGCGGGTTGCGACGTGCCTGGAGTGGAGGGTTCAGGGAATCTCGTCACAGAGAGGCGTGAGGTTGGTTCGTTTATTGGCATCGAGGTCAGGGGTGGAGCAAACGTCGAACTGGAGGTGGACCCCGGCCTGTCGCAGTCGGTCTCGGTGACCTACGACGACAACCTCCTCGACAATATCGTCACCCGCCTCGAGGGCAACACATTGATTGTCGACACTGAGGGTTCGTTCCGAACCACAGGAGGCACCCGACGATTCGTAACGGTTACAACCGACCACATCGAGGCAATCACGACAAGTGGCGGCGCGGATGTGACCGGTCAGGGCGTTACCGAGAGCTACCGGCTCGAGGCAAGCGGTGGCTCCGATGTAGATCTGTTGGATCTTCGGGCGTCCTCGGTCGAGATCGACACGAGCGGCGGGACAGACGTCTTAGTGTTCGCCTCTGAGTCGATCACAGGCGAGGCGTCAGGCGGTTCGGATGTCAGCGTGTTCGGGAGTCCGGCAACGTTCAGTGTCAGCTCGAGCGGAGGCGCCGACGTCAACCTTCGGGACTGATCCCCTCAGGCTCTAGGCCACCCCCACCGGAAGAATCGGCTCGGTGTCATGATCTCTGGCACCTTCGCCTCAGGACACCGGCTCGAGCCGCAACGTCGTATGCAGCACTTCGGGGACGACCATTGCGTCGAGCGAGCGGCCTTTCGGGTACTTCCGCCGAAACCCTTCCGAAGCATGCTCTATGGACTCAGCATCCGTGGCGGGGACAGCCCGGAAGGCGACTCTTGTATCCCCAACGACCAGGGCTACGTCAGGGTCGGCAAGCGCTCTCTGATACCACCTTCCCGCATCCCCGAGAAACGACCGCACGTACATGGTCTCGTCTCCGACCGCGACCCAGATCACGGTTCGGTGAACGCGATCAGGGGAACGGGTCTCGATCGTCACTTCCTTGGCCGAGGCGATCAGCTCGAGCTCCGTGGTGGAGAACGACATTGGCGACCTCAGGGTATCGGGCGTCGTTCAACACGCGGTCGGGTCTTGTCAACCGGTCCCTTCGTTGCCTCGCAGGAGTCGGGCCGGAAGACCGAGCATCGCTTCGAGAGATCGAAGACCCCGCGAACAGAAATTCCTGCGAGTCGGAACAGCAGGTGCAGGAGCCACACCAACGGCAACAGGATGAGCGCCAGAACCGCAACGGGCCATGCCACAACCAGCAACAGCAACCACAGCAGGAACGCAATCATTTTCAGTCACCTCTCCGTTCTTGAAGGGTCTCAGGTGATTGTGCGGCAGGCTCAGGAAGATGACTATCGGGTATGTCCCTATGCAATCCCCGACCACCCCTAGAAGGCCGACATCGACTCTTTCAACGCGGTTCTGGGAACCTATTCGTTTTGGGTCCGCAGTCGGACGATCGTTATGTGCCGGTCGGTGTATAACGCGTAGTCCCGATAACCAGGATTGAGTTGCCCGAAGCGGTCCCACAGCTCTTGGTATTCGCTGCCGATGACCTCTTCTGCCCGCACCGCGGTTTGGTTACTTGCCACGGCGACGGTGGCCGCGGGTTGGCTCTGCAGATTCAGCCACCAGAGCGGATCGCGGTCATCACCGGCGTTGGAAGCAACGACCAAGAAGCCGTCGGGATCATCGAGATAGTTGAGAAGCACCGACCGGGGCTGTCCGCTTCTCCTTCCCAAGGTGGTCAGTTCCAAGACGGGTAGCCGTGCCACCCGACCGCCGATTCGACCTCCCGACAACCGGTAGAAGAAACGATGCACTCGCCAAAACAGCTTCAGCAGAGGACCACGCCTAGGTGCGGCCATACCTACCCCGCGGTCGAACGCTCACTCCCAGCCACCGTAGCTACTAGACGCCAGGTAGCTGCCAACTATCTGAAGCGAAGATGCAAGAGCGCCGCCTTCTCGACTCTTTGGCGACGCTAAACGGGAGCGCTTGCGAGGACCGTGCGATGCCGAGGCTCCATCGCATAGAGTCACTCGGGCGTCGAACGAGGGAGGCACGACCGTATGGGGAAGACACCTTTTGCGCTGCCTGGGCGTTCCGGACCCAAGCCCAAGACCAACCCGTGGATGCCCCATCTCCAACTGAGCGACAACGCAGAGGACGCCGTCTACCGAGACTTGGCCACCTGGCTGTTTGGGCTCGAACACGTCGAGGAAGGCAGAAGCAGAGTTTCCTTGCCTAGCTCACGTGCCGCCTGGATCAGCGAATCTTACGGACCGATCAACCCGGTGGCCGAGCGAGAGTTCACCCACATCCACACCGAGCCCGGGCCCGGTAGCCAGCACATGGGTATCCCTAAGCAGTTTGCCGACGAGATCTTGGAGAAGGGCTGGGGAGAGCCCCATCCCATGAACGAGCACGTGCCGGACTACGAGTTGCTGATGATCTACGCCCCGCGCAACGACGAAGAGCTGGCCGCGATCAAGACGATCATCGCCAGTGCGTACCACTGGGCGCTAGGGACTGAACCAACCGAGGCGGCCTAACGCTGCGCTCAAGCTGAGGGTCCTCTGGATCGATGACCTCCTATGCCTCAGAGAGTGAACTCATTCAAGACCTGGCTGCGACGCGCGGGCAGGGGGATCGCCTCCAGCTACGACGGCTTCACCTTGGTCGAGCTGATGGTCATCATCGCCATCGTCGGCATTCTGTTGATCATCTCGTTCCCGACGTTTCGACAAGCACAGAACCGGGCTCAGGACAGAGCGGCTCATGCCGTCCTCCGAGACAGCCTGACAACGGCGAAGGTGTATTACGCGGACAACGAGAACTACGGCGTCACTTCGAGTGACGCTGCCTTCGAGTCCGACCTGGAAGCTCTAACACCCAGCATCAACTTCGGGCCAATGGCCACAGCGAGCCAGAGCGTCGTCGGCTTCGTCCGGGGCGATCAACAAGTTGTGTTCACTCTTCGGAGCACCACCGGGATCTGGTTCTGCATATCGGACGATGCCGCGGCCAGCGTGAGCTACGACAGTGACTCATCGTTAGCAGACGTTGATACTGCCGCCGAGTGCGACCAGGGCTACTGGTAGAGAGCGTTCCGGCCAGGCCCTGACCCAAGCAATAGAAGCAACGGGCTAACGCCGTCGTAAGCCTTCCCGAGGTGTCGATCCGTAGCATGCGCGGCGGAGGTGCACGATGTCAGAACCAGCCGTCGTCGTTCACAAGTCAGACAGGGTTGATCGCGGGGCTTTAGAAAAGCGAACAGTGGCCGTGATCGGATACGGCAACTTGGGCAGATCCGTGGCGCTCAACCTCAGGGACTCCGATGTGAAGGTGGTCGTTGGGAACATCGACGACGAATTCCGCCAGAACGCCATAGCCGACGGGTTCGACGTGCGTGACATCGGATCTGCCGTGGCCTCCGCCGACGTCGTGTTTCTGCTCATCCCCGACGAGGAGATCTCTGACGTATTAGAACGCGAGATCGCACCGAGCCTGCGGCCCGGCGGCACCCTCTGCTTCGCGTCGGGATATGTCATTGCCTTCGGTTCGGTGGAGCTGCCCGGAAACATCGATGTTCTGCTCTTGGCACCACGGATGCTCGGCGAAGAGGTCCGCCGCAGCTATCAAGATGGCACCGGGTTCTTCTCATACGTGTCGGTCGAGCAGAACGCAACCGGATCAGCGGAGGAGCTGCTGCTGGCCCTGGCCGGAGCCGTGGGCTCACTCCGAAGGGGAGCGATGGTTCTTTCGGCCGAGCAGGAGGCGCTTATTGACCTGCTCGTTGAGCAGACGTTCGGCCCGGTGCTGGGAGGCGCCCTCATTACGGCATTCCACGCCGGCGTCGATGCGGGCCTTCCTCCCGAAGCAATGGTCTTGGAGCTTTACATGTCGGGGGAGATGGCGAGGACCTTTGGGACGTTTGCCACGGAGGGCTTTTACCGCTCGACATCGTGGCACGGCGTAGTCGCCCAATACGGTGGCTATCTGCGCTTCGGCGACATCGATCTCGACGAGATGGAGTCCGTATTCCGAGCGACGATCGAAGACATCCGCTCCGGCCACTTCGCTCAGTCTCTCCAAGACGAGCGTGATCAGGGCTACCCGACCATGGAGGTGATCGAGGCGATGACCTCGGGCAATGACCCCATCACCAGAGCCGAGGAAAAAGTCCGCGGCTTGCTTGGGGAGCTGACCGCGTGAAGGTGCCGGCGTTCTTGCTGCGCCGCCTGTATGTGCGCGGCAGTCTGCGTAACACAGATAGCGGGTGGGCGTTCACTCTGAACAATTCCATTGCCGGGGGAGAGGCCACCGGCCTGGAACCGCTCATCGTCGATGGTCGGGCTATGACCGCGGGGCAGTGCTTCTTCATTCATGAGGGAGAGCCCATCTCGTTCGACCAAGTGTCCGAAGAACGGCGTTTCGGCCTGCAATCCGGCCGTGACATCGTCATCGCAGTGAACGGGCACCCGCTCGCGCTCGGTACTCACACTGTCGAGATGGCGTTCGAGGTCCCCGGCATTGGCCGCCTCGCGTTCGACTTCAGCGATGAGGTGGCGTGACGGCGTTCCCGCGGCGGATCCTTGTCACCGGCGCGGCGGGTTTCCTAGGACGGATCCTCACCCGTCATCTCGAGTCTCGTTCCGACGTTGAACTCGTTCTAGCTACCGACCGGGTCTTCCTACGCGAGCACGGCGACAAGACCCGCTTCGTAGCGCGTGACGTCCGAGAGCCGTTCGAAGACCTGATGCGCGAATACGAGATCGAGGCCATCGCTCATCATGCCTTCCAGCTGCAAACTTCCAGAAACGAACAGACCGCACGCAGGATCAACGTAGAAGCAGCTGGTTCGCTGGCCGAGGAAGCTCTATTTGCCAAGGTGGGACGCTTCGTTTACCCGTCGAGCACATCGGTATACGGGGCCTGGCCAGATTCGGAAGCCCACACCGAGGACGAGCCTCTCCGCCCAGCTAGCGGCTTTCAATACCCTCTGCACAAGGCAGCCGCGGAGAGAACTCTGCGAGAGAGGACCACGCCTGAGCTGACGACGGTGATACTTCGCAGCTGCGTCATCCTGGGGCCGGGCGCAGACAACTTCATCTCGCGATCGCTCGGCCTGCGGGTCTTGCCTCTGCCCTCGGGCACCAACCCGCCCATGCAGTTCCTGCACGTCGACGACTACGTCAAGGCGGTTGAGGCTGTACTCGGTGCATCGGTCTCCGACACCTACAACATTGCCGGGCTCGGAACAGTGACCGTGCGAGAGTTCACCCGGATTGCCGGTAGTCGTGTGATCTCCGTTCCTGAACCTCTATTGCGGTGGCTGACTGACACCACCTGGAAGCTGCGCCTTCAGAGTCGTTCCCCGGCCAGCGGCATCACCTACATCCGCTACCCGTGGCTGGCGTCCACTACCCGGATCGCGAAGGAGCTCGGCTGGCACGCCGACCACACCACAGAGGAGGCGGTTCGAGCCTGGGCGGAGGCTAGATAGTCAGCTGCCGGCGGCGACCGGCTGGAGTGCGCGGCACCGGTAACAATTCGATCGGCCGGAGGCAGTCACCTTGCAGGTCCTTTGTTTTGATCGTCCCGCCAGGCGATCCAATCGGCCACGTGCGGCATTTGGTAATCCGGCCCGTTCAGGCCGAAAGCGAGCTGGGTTGCTCCGGCGTCGACGTAGCGAGACCCTCTCGAAGGGTCACTGCCCGTACGAATACCACAGGCTCTCTCAATGGCGGACGGGTCCCGTCCCACCTTGGCGCACCAAGTGTCGAGAATCTGGTTCTTGCGGGCGATCACCTTCGGCTTGCCGTACCCGTGCCAGGCATCCGCGTGCTGCGCAGTTATCCGCAGAGTGACTTTCTCACCACCGCCCCCGACCAGGATCGGGATTTCTCTAATGGGCGGCGGGTTCAGCTTGGCGAGGCGATCCTTAATCAGCGGCAGGTTGGCGTCGAGATCCCTGAGCCGCGAGGCGGCGGTTCCGAACTCGTAGCCATACTCGTCGTAGTCACGCCGGTACCACCCTGAGCCGATGCCGAGGATGAGGCGGCCATCAGAGATGTGGTCGACGGTGCGCGCCATGTCGGCCAGGAGCTGGGGATTGCGATACGAGTTGCAGGTCACAAGCGCCCCGATCTCCGCCCGACGGGTCACCTCGGCGAGGGAGGCAAGCATGGTCCAACATTCGAAATGGGCACCGTGCGGATCCCCGTAGAGCGGAAAGAAGTGGTCCCAGTTGTAGATGATGTCCACTCCCGCCTCGTCATAGCGCAGGGCAGCCTCTCGAATCGCGGAGTACTCGGACTGCTGTGGATGAAGTTGGACGGCGATGCGGATCTTTGCCACGTCGTGCTCTCGATCGGGGCCAGAGACGGTAGTCCGCTCTGTTCGTACCCGGTGATGGCTTACCTTCGAGCTGGACCGTCGAGGAGCCCGCTATTTGTGACCGGCGGCTATCGCCAAATACTCCGCCAGCCGGCCGCTTTCCCGCTGTCGCAGGGCGCGATGTACCGCTAGCTCCTCGAGTCGCCGCGCTAGGAACTGATCACTGTGCGGGAAGGTCTGACCGTCCAGAAAGGCCTCTATGGCGTGGGCAAGATCGGGCTCTGAGAGCGCAGGCATGTAGTCCAACACGTGGTTGAAAGACACTGGTGGGTAGGTGGCGAGCATCTGCTCCCAGTTCTCGGTGACGAGGTTCCACGCCGGAGGATGGAGTTTGCGGTTGTAGAGCAGCCGCGAGACGAAGTAGGGACCATCCTGGCTCCGGATTGTTCCATCGAGGGTCATGGCGACGCTGCGAGCGGCCAGGTCTGGGCTGGGGAACTCGGCAAGCGCGAACAGAAACCGATTGCGTTCCTGAGGAGTGGCGGCCGACTCGTAGCGGTCGACGAACTCATCGAATGTTTTCTCATCGCCGTGAGAGGCAGTTATGAAGATCGAGGCGTAGGCCACCTCGGGGTCGACTGCGCCGGGTTCGTCGCCCGTCTTGTGGAAGGCCGTGCGGGCGGCCTCCACAACGGCTGGATCGTCGGCTAGGCGGCCAAGTGCCATAACGATCGATCCCCGCAGCCGCTTGGCCAGGTCGTCCTCACCAGACACCGGCTCCAGGCCGAGCCGTTCGTACTGCCGGGACAAGAGCTCCCGCACGAATCGCCCCAGGTCCTGTTGTGAGGAAGGATCGAGAATATGGAAGAGCTCTTCGATCCCCGCCAAGAGAACCTGCCAGATGGCGACCTCTTCTGACCCCCGGTAGGCGAATGCCAGATCCAGGAAGTCCGGCCCGGAGACCTCCCCGGCCATGAGCAGAGCCCGGGCGTCGTCAATTACGACGAACTGCTCCAGCTCGGACAGGTCGTCCAGCGACGCGGTGATGCTCGTAAGCATCCCATCCGGATAGGAGGTCCGGAAGAAGCCATACCCACCTCCGTTGACCAGCACGTATCTGCTCTCTCGTGACGAGACGACTACCGGGTCGGAGAGCAACGTTCGGGACTCGGAAATAGCTCGACCCTCGGCGCTCTTGACTACCAGAGGCACTTTCCACCGCTCCGGATGGGTTCCCTGGACGTAGGTGAATCGGCGCTGCGAGGCCTCGAATCCTCCTTCAGTGGCCTTGAGCAGCACCAAGGGAAAACCGGGCTGGAAAATCCATGTGTCCATCATGTCGCGGACCGGTTCCCCCGCCACCTCCTCGAGAGCCCGCCAGAGATCCGCCGTTTCGGTGTTGCCGTACCGATGACTCTGGAGGTAGTGGCGAATCCCGTCTCGGAAGGTGTCCTCGCCGAGGTATTGCTCGAGCATTCGCAGGACGGCGCTTCCCTTTCCGTAAGTGAGTGCGTCGAACATGCCGTCTGCATCGTCCGGGGAGATCACTTCGTACTCCACGGGCCTCGTGGCCTCGAGGGCGTCGTTGTCGAGCGCATCGAATCGCTCGGCGGAGCGGAGCAGCCCTTGCTTGGTGGCAAAAGACAGCCAGCGTTTCCAGTTGGGCCGGTAGGCATCGACGGCCTTCATCTCCATGAACGTGGCGAAGGCCTCGTTCAACCAGATGCCGTTCCACCACTTCATAGTCACCAGATCCCCGAACCACATGTGAGCGAGTTCGTGCGCGATGACGTCGGCGATCCTCATCAGCTCGTGCTGCCCGACCCGATCGGGGTCGACAAGCAGGAGCGACTCCCGATAGGTGATCGTGTCCAGGTTCTCCATCGCACCGTGGGCAAAGTCGGGGATGGCGATGAAATCGACCTTGTCGCCTGGATACGGGATTCCGTAGTAGTCAGTGAAGTACCGAAGACTGAAGGCACCCGCCTCGAGTGCGTAGGACGTGAGGTGAAGCTTCCCGGTCGGGCAGACCACCCGCATGGGAACGCCGTCGACGTCGATGGGTTCCGTGACCTCGAAGGGTCCAACCACGAACGCGACCAGATAGGTGGACATGCGGACGGTTTCAGCAAACTGAACTGCCACCTTTCCGTCGCCTGCCGCTTCCCGACCTATCTCCCGGGCGTTCGAGATCGCCATCAGCTGCTCGGGGACTACGAGCGTGACGGAGAAGGTTGCCTTGAGATCTGGTTCGTCCCAGCAGGGGAACGCCCGCCGGGCTGAGCTGGCCTCGAACTGGGTAGTGGCGATGGGCCGTTCGATGCCGTCCTCGTCATTGAAGACGCTGCGATAGAAGCCGCGTAGCTGATCGTTCAGAACGCCACGGAACCGGGCATGGAATTGGGCCGGGCCGGGCTCGGCTTGATCCTCCAGCAACAGCGTGACCCGTTCGAGCTTTTCGTCGTACGTGGGGTCGGCTGCCAGTCGACGTCCACCTTTGGTGACGACAAACGCCTCCACTATCTCAAGCTCCGCGGCGTTGAGGACAAGCTTTTCTGTCCCTTCCTGGATCTCGAGATGAACGACCTCGGTTCCCTCAAAGGAGGCGCTGTCGAGGTCCGGTTCGAGAGAGAGCTCGTACCGGGACGGAACCGCAGTGCGGGGAAGGCGATAAGGGTTATCGGACAACCGGCGAGAGGTTAGCCGTCGCGTCCTGGCCCTCGGCCGACCGGGTCAGGCCTCATACGCCCCGGCGGTGGTTGCGCCACCGCTGCCGGTCCAGTCGGTGTGGAAGAACTCTCCCCGAGCCGCGTCTATGCGCTCATAGGTATGAGCGCCGAAAAAGTCGCGCTGAGCCTGGATGAGGCTTGCCGGCAGCCGATCGGATCGGTAGGCGTCGTAGAAGGCAAGCGCAGTCGAATACGCCGGAACCGGGATGCCCGCCCTGACCGCCTCCGAAACGACCCAACGCCAACCGTCCTGTGCTGAGGCCAGTTGCTCCGAGAAGAAAGGATCCGTCAACAGATTGTCGAGGCTGGGCGAGTTGCGGTAGGCGGCCGCGATGTCGTCCAGGAAGCCCGCTCGTATGATCGCCCCGGCGCGCCACAGCAATGCGGTGCGCCCGTAGTCGAGGTGCCACCCGTGCTCTTCCGAGGCAGCCTTCAGCACCATGAAACCCTGGGCGTAGGAGGTGATCTTGGACGCATACAGGGCGTCGCGGATCGCATCGACGAAGAGGGACTGGTCGCCAGAAACACCAAAGTGTGGTCCGGCCAGCGTCTTCGAGGCTGCCGCTCGCTCGTTAACCAGTGCCGACACGTTGCGGGAAAATACGGCCTCCGCGACCAGCGTCGGCGCCATGCCCAGCCCAAGCGCGGCTTCGACGGTCCACCGGCCGGTGCCCTTCTGGCCGGCGGAGTCGAGGATTTTCTCCACCAGCGGTGCTCCGTCCTCGTCCCGAAATCGGAGAATCTCGGCTGTGATTTCAACCAGGAACGAGTCGAGTCTTCCTTGATTCCAGTCCGAGAAAACGGAGGCCATCTCGTCGTGGGTCATGCCCAGTCCGTCTCGCATCATTTGGTAGGCCTCGGCAATGACTTGCATATCTCCATATTCGATGCCGTTGTGGACCATCTTCACGAAGTGACCGGAGCCGTCGGGTCCGAGCCAGTCACAACAGGGGCTGCCGTCGGGGACTTTGGCGGCCACGTCCTGAAGCATCTCCTTGACATGGGGCCAGGCATCGGTCGAGCCCCCCGGCATGATCGACGGACCATGGCGGGCACCCTCCTCGCCTCCTGATACTCCCATTCCAATGAAGTGAAGCCCTCGCTCCCCGAGGGCAGCAGTACGCCGGATCGTGTCTTGGTAGTGCGAGTTTCCGCCGTCGATAACGATGTCGCCGGGCGAGAGAAGCGGGGCCAGGGCGTCGACAACGGCGTCCACCGCCGATCCTGCCTTGACCATTACGAGGATTTTCCGGGGCGGAGACAGCTGATCGATCAAGCCTTCCAGTGAGTGGGAACCGACTGCCTTCGAATCCGAGCCGACTCCGGCCAGGAACTCGTCGACCCGCGAGGTGGTGCGGTTGTAGACGGCCGGAACGTATCCATGATCCGAGAAGTTGAGAGCGAGGTTTTCGCCCATGACGCCCAGACCGACGATGCCTATGTCAGCCAACTGGCTCCTTTCGAGATCTTCTCGGAGGCTAACGGGGTCACGGCGCCGCGAGCCTGGCGGATCGGTGCACCCCTCTAATCTCACGGACATGGAGATCCTGGGTATCGATATCGGTGGCTCGGGCATTAAGGCTGCTCCGGTGGATGTTGAGACAGGCGAGCTGAAGGACGACCGCCACCGGATCCCTACCCCCCAGCCGGCGACCCCAAGCGGGGTAGCAAGGGCGGTGGCCGAGATAATCGACCAGTTTGGGAGACCTGGGCCAGTCGGTTGTGGGTTCCCGGGAGTCATCCGAGACGGGGTCGTGCACTTTGCCCCTAACTTGGGCCACGCCTGGATCGGTGTGGACGCCCTCTCTCTTCTCGAAGAGGCCACCGGCCGGTCGCTAGCAATCCTCAACGATGCCGACGCTGCCGGCCTCGCGGAGATGCGCTGGGGCTCCGGTCACGGGCACGACGGGCTCGTGCTTCTGCTCACGTTCGGGTCCGGCATCGGGAGCGCTTTGTTCTTCCGGGGCGTGCTGATTCCGAACACGGAACTCGGTCATCTGGAGCTTCACGGGATGGAGGCCGAGCACTATGCCTCTGCCGATGTTCGGAACCGGGAAGATCTCAACTTCGAGGATTGGGGCGATCGCGTGGACGAGTACCTGAGCCACCTCGATGGGGTCTTGTCTCCGGAGCTTTTCATTGTCGGAGGTGGCATCAGCAGACGCTTCGACCAATTCTCCGGCCGTATCAAAGTCCAAACGCCGGTGGTGGCGGCCCGACTGAGAAACGATGCTGGTCTGGCCGGGGCCGCGCTCTGGGCCTCACAGCTCACCGCTTTTTAACACGTAACTCATCGCTTCCTGACGCCCGCCTCCGATGCTGACTGAAGGTGCAAGGCCAGAAGCAAAGGAGAGAGCGCATGAGACGGGCACTCGGACTGGCACTCGCCGTCTGCTTGGCGGCATGTGCCACCGGCGACCGCGTGACGAAGGACTCGACGATTCCGGACTCTGCGCTGACGGAGCCGGCCTCCGAGCAGGTAGCGGTGACCGTCCGGCCGACAACTACGTCGACCTCGGTCGTCGAACCGTCCGAAGCGATCGTCCCGTCGGGGGATGAGCTCGCCCCGCTCGAAGAGGAGCTGAGCCGGCTTCTGGCGGAGCTCGAAGGCAGCTTGGCCGAGCTCGACGAAGCGCTCTCCGAAGACGAAGGAGACATCTGATGAAAACCCGGATCCTGCGACTGACCGCATTCGCGGTTGTGCTATTGATGCTGCTCGCCACCCCGGGTGTGGCGCTGGCTCAGGAAACCGACGAGACACGGCCTGCGGAGGCCACGACTGACGAAGTCCAGCCGATCGACCGGGTCACTGACCGACGCGATCACGCCTGCCAGGCCCTGAAGGAGAGAGCCTTTCACGCGATCCAACAGCAGCTGGCGGCGATCAACCGTCTGCAGGAAGCAGTCGCTTCGAATAGCTATCTGACGCGGCCACATAAAGCGCAGCTTCAGGCCGAGCTCGCGTCCGCGCAGCGGGGACTAACCCACGTAGCCGAAGCGATCGCGCAAGCAACCTGCCGCGAGCTTCCCGAGATAATCCGTCGGCTGGTGGATGACCACCGAGTTCTGGCGCTGTTGGGTCCGAAAGTCCATTTGGTGATCGGTGCGGACACCGTG
>JBHICV010000014.1:0-29195 GCA_046759765.1 Acidimicrobiia bacterium | reverse complement strand
GCGTCCGCGGGGGATGATGGTTACGTTCGGCAACGCCAGTGGACGGCCGCCGGAGATCGACCCACTGCTCTTGATGAGGCTCGGCTCTCTGTATCTGACCCGACCGACCATGTTCCACTACCTATCGACCAAATCCGAGCTGACCGAACGCGCTGGCGATCTCTTCGAATGGATATCAGCGGGCCGGCTCGAAGTCCTGATCGGGCAGCGGTTTCCCATGCCCGAGGCGGCCGAAGCACATCGAGCGCTGGAGGGCCGGAAGACGGTAGGCAAGGTTCTACTCGACCCTTGAATCGTTGGTACTGATTAGTGTCGCGGCCCCGCGAGGTACCCATGGCAGCTCCGGATTTCACAGTCGTCGATCAAGCCGGAAAGCCCTGGACGCTGTCCGAGCATCTGGATGCGGCCATAGTGCTGGTCTTTCTGCGGGGTGATTGGTGACCGTATTGCAATGGCCAGCTGGTCAGCCTGGCGTACCGATATGACGAAATCACCGAGCTGGGTGCACGTCTTGCCGGGATCAGTATCGACTCCCCGGAGCAGAACGCCGCCATGGTCGAGCAGCTCCGGCTCCCGTTTCCTCTGCTGAGCGATCCCGACCGAGAGGCCGCGATCAGGCCATACGGTCTAGCCGACGACAAGGACCCGCGGAACCTCGCTGTGCCAGCCATGGTGTTGATTACGACGGAGGGCGAGGAAGCCTGGCGGTTTGTCTCGAGGGACTACGCCGATCGTCTGGCGGAGGACGAGCTGATCGAGACGCTCCGCCGGGCCGAGCTGACACCGGCGGCGGCTGAGCCGCTCGAGATCGGACCGGCAGTGCCGGGACCCAACGCGATGCCCTCGGATCTGCTCTATACGTATTTCCGGGGGGCGAGATTTGCCGTGGTTGCGTTGGCCCATCGCCGTCCCGAGATACAACAAGAAGCGGACGACTACATCGTCCAAATGGATCGGTATATGGACAACGCCAGGCGCCTGTTCAAGGAGAAGAAACGGGCGCAAGCAGAGTCCAAAAACTGATCAGAGCAAGCTGACCTGGGCGGGTCTGATGGCCTGAACTTGGCGCCCGCGTTATGACAGGGATAGCTCGCCACGCTACGCAGGCGGCCACGGGGCTATACGGGGTTCCTCATCCTCTATGTCGCGCCAGTCCGACCGGATGGGTGAGAAAACGTCCACGACGACTGCTCCGGAAGGACCTGATAGAGCTTCATGAGGGACCCCACTCAGAATCCGCCAGCTACCACCGGGACCCAATTCCTGTTCCTCACCGTCTACCGTGAACCGAATACTCCCAGTCACCACAATGCCGATCTGCTCATTCTGATGCGAGTGCTCGGGGACCAGCGTGTCTGGGTCGAGCTCCATAACCGCCAAAGTGATCCTTTCGCCCTCCACGATGCGTGCCGCCACGCCTTCCCACACAGGTTTGGGTGGCAAATCGTGCAGCAGGTGCATGTTCCCCATAGTCATCCTTCGTCGAGACTGGCCAATCAGGGTGGTCCTCGGTCGACCGCGACGCAGCCAATCGAGGCTCACTGAGCATCGCGACGGATGCCTCCCCCACGACACCGCGGCCAGACTACCGGCACGTCAGGCCATCCCCAGGGGTGTCGATGTGGGCCTTCCGCGGGATGGATCAGGGCGAAGTCAAACCGGTGGTGTCTCGACACCGTGATCCGCTAGTGCTGAACGCAGTTGAGTGACATCCTGAAACAAGATGGAGGTGATACCAGCAAGTTCTGCGCACTCGACATTGAGGAGACGGTCCTCGATGAACAAACACTGGTCAGGCCGGACATGCACGATGTCTCTCGCCAGTTCGAAAATCCGCAACTCCGGCTTCCGCACTCCTAGATAGCAGGAGGAGAGAAACACAGAGAAGTAGTCGCGAAGGCCGAACGTCTCGATTCGATAGTCGTTCAGAGCCCGGGACTCATTGTTCAAGGTCGCGAGAAGGTATTTTCCCGACTCAGCTAATCCTGCAAGTAGTGCCAGGGATTCGGGGTACGGCTCAGACTGGGCCTTCATAAACTCGAAGAAGTCATCGGGCGTGAAGTCTCGGGCGCGATGAAACACGGTCCGCTGGAGGTACTCGTCGAGAGTCAGCTGTCCTGTCTCGAAGTGGGCCGAGACCAGGTCATGACGTTCACGCAGTTCGTCCGAGTCGATGGCGAAGTGCTCACTCGCCTTAAGGCGTTGGCGGCGATCCCATCCGTTCGAAAGCAGGACTCCACCGACATCGAATAGAACCACCCTTACATCGGCCATCGGCACCTTCCGTCTCAGCGACCGAGGCTACGCGGCCAAAGAGCCCCGGATATGCGTCGGGCTTCGGGCTGCGGCTCAGTGAGGCGACTCAGCTGCTGGCCGTAACGGATACGGTCAAAACGCCGTCCTGGACGTCTCCTAGAACCTGAACGATCTGGTCGGACCAGGTGATGCCCTGTGCAGAAGTAAGCCCTTCGAATTCATTGAGGTCGAGCCCTTCGACGACCAGTTTCTCGCCAACAGGCTGCGGCGGAAGCGACTCGGCCAAGGCCTCGGACAAATACACCGTGCCTTCCGGGGTCGTGATGATGAAGCCGTTAACCAACAGTGGACCGGCCAGTGTCGATTCGAGCGCCTCACTAACCGAGATTCCCGGCCCGAAACCGGACACACTAGCGGGTTCGTCACCGTTCGAGTCGCGAGGCTCCACACCTGTCGTTCCTCCGTCACAGGCAGTCGCCAGTAAAAGAACAATCAGCGTCAGTGCGCCGATACCCAATAGCCGTCTCATGTCCTACCAGCTCCTTCGACGCTTCAGTTCTTGGACGATCGACCTCGTAGTAAAGGTTCCTCTGCTTCCAGTGGGCGGTCAAGGATGCGCCTAGGAGTTCAGTTTCTAACGGTGCTGGGGAAAGCCGAGATCGACCCCGCGGTGGATCGGGTCGGGCCAGCGGCCGATGATCACCTTGGGTCGGGTGTAGAAGTGGACTCCCTCCGGCCCGTATATGGCGTGGCTGCCGAAAATTGAGCTCTTCCAACCACCAAAGGAGTAGAAGGACAACGGGACCGGGATCGGCAGGTTGACACCCACCATCCCCACCTGGATCTCGTTCTGGAACTTACGGGCAGCGCCGCCGTCGTTAGTGAAGACTGCCGTGCCGTTGCCATAGGGGTTCTCGTTGATCAACCGGATGGCATCTTCGTAATGCTCGGTCTGCACGATCGACAGCACCGGGCCGAAGATCTCGTCTTGGTAGATCTTCATGTCGGGGGTCACCCCATCGAACAAGGTGGGCCCGACGAAGAAACCGCCTTCGGTGCCCTCCGGGATGAACCCGCGGCCATCGCTAACCAACGTCGCCCCCTCCTCAACACCGATGTCGATGTATCCGGTCACCCGGTCGCGGTGCTCGCTGGTGATGACCGGTCCCATCTCGGCCTCGGGCTCGAGTCCCGGGCCGACCTTGAGGTGCGCAATACGCTCGCGCATCTTCGGGATGAGTTTTTCGTGGGCATCCCCGACTGTCACCACGACGGAGATCGCCATGCACCGCTCGCCCGCGGAGCCGTAGCCGGCGGAGACCGCCGCGTCGGCTGCCAACTCCATGTCGGCATCGGGAAGCACGACCATGTGGTTCTTGGCACCGCCTAGTGCCTGCACCCGTTTTCCGTTGGCTGTCCCCGTCTCGTAGATGTAGCGAGCGACGGGTGTCGAGCCGACGAAGCTGACTGCGGCTATACCGGGGTGAGTGAGTACCGCGTCAACTGCCACCTTGTCTCCGTGGACCACGTTGAAGACTCCGTCGGGAAGGCCGGCTTCGGCCAACAGCTCAGCCGCGAGTATCGAGGCGGACGGGTCCTTCTCCGAAGGTTTGAGGACGAAGCCATTTCCGCAGGCGATCGCGATCGGGTACATCCACATCGGGACCATGGCCGGGAAGTTGAACGGCGTGATACCGGCAACCACCCCCAGCGGTTGCCGCATGACATAAGTGTCGACGTTGGTCGAGACGTTCTCTGAGTAATCGCCCTTGAGCAGATGTGGGATGCCACATGCGAACTCGACGACCTCGAGCCCTCGTTGCACCTCACCCATCGCGTCCGCCAGCGTCTTGCCGTGCTCGGAGGTGAGGATCCGCGCCATGTCTTCCTTGTGCGAAACGACGAGCTCGCGGAATCGGAACATGATGTCCGCCCGCAGGGTGATGGCACTGTCCTTCCAAGTCTCGAAGGCGTCCCGGGCGGCCGTGACCGCCAGGTCGACCTCTTCCGAGCTGGCGAAGGCCACGTCCGCCTGCTGTTTTCCGGTGGCGGGATCGAAAACCGGTCCGGTCCTTTCCGGTACGCCGTCGTAGGGCTTGCCGTTGATCCAGTGCTGGATGAGCCTCATATCTGTCTCCTGCGTGGCACGTTCAGCCTAGAGGGGGAGGCAGTGAAGCGAGCTCCCGGTTCGTGTCAATCGACGCGTCGTAAAGCGACGCGCGCATTGACAGGAAACCCGGAAATCAGATCAGGTACTGGTTGAAGTCCCGCCGCAGGTACTCGCCGTCGCCGGCCGTGCCGAGGTACTCGTCGTTCTCGATGATGACCTGGCCCCGGGAAAGGACCGTCTCGACCTTCCCCGCCACCTCGAGCCCTTCGTAGCAGGAGTAGTCGGTCCGCATGTGGTGGGTCTCGGCGGAGATCGTGTGGGTCCCGTTCGGGTCTAAGACCACGATGTCGGCATCGGAGCCGACCGCGATCGTGCCTTTCTTCGGGTAGAGCCCGAACATCTTCGCCGGGGTCGTGGCGCAGACCTCGATCCAGCGGTTGAGGCCGAGCCGGCCCTCGGCCACCCCCCCTTGATAGATCAGCTCCATCCGATTCTCCACCCCCGGCAACCCGTTCGGGATCTTCGAGAAATCACCCTCTCCCAGGTGCTTCTGCGCCGGGAGCCCTTCGTACTCGTTGAAGCAGAAGGGGCAGTGGTCGGTCGAAACGACCTGTAGATCGTTGGTGGCGAGTCCCTTCCACAGGTGCTCCTGGTGACCGGCTGCCCGATCTCGCAGCGGCGGTGAGCAGACGAACTTGGCACCTTCGAAGCCGTTGCCGAGGTCGTCCAGCGAAAGAAATAGGTATTGAGGGCAGGTCTCGGCGAACGCGTTCTGCCCGAAATCCCGGGCCGCCGTCACTTCAGACAAGGCCTCGGAAGCCGACAGGTGCACGATGTAGACCGGGCACCCGGCCAGCTCGGCCAATTTGATCGCCCGGTGCGTGGCTTCTCCCTCGAGGACCGATTTGCGCACGATGCCGTGGTAAATCGGGTCGGTCTCCCCGCGCGCGAGCGCCTGGGCGATGAGCACGTCGATGGCGATGCCGTTCTCGGCGTGCATCATGATCGTGGACCCGTTCTCGGCGGCCTTCTGCATGGCGAGGAAGATCTCCCCGTCGGTCGAGTAGAAGACGCCGGGATAGGCCATGAACATCTTGAAGCTGGTCACGCCGTCGGCCACGGCAGTGTCCATCTCCTTGATTGACTGCTCGTTGACGTCCCCGACAATCAGGTGAAAGCCATAGTCGATGGCGCAATTGCCTTCGGCCTTCCCCATCCAAGCCTCGAACCCATCCATGAGGTTCTGGCCCTTGGTCTGGACGGCGAAGTCGATAATGCTGGTCGTTCCGCCCCAGGCCGCGGCCTGAGTGCCTGTCTCGAAACTGTCGGAGGCGAACGTCCCCCCGAAAGGAAGCTCCATGTGCGTATGTACGTCGATCCCGCCGGGTATCACGTACTTATTCGTGGCATCGATTCTCTTGTCGGCCGACATTTCCACGACCGCGTCCGCGACCTTGTCTGCGAGACCCCCCGGTTCTGAGCTGAATATTCCGCTCACCTTCCCGTCATCAACTAGCACGTCAGCCTTTTGGGTTTCGGTTGCCGTGACGACCGTTCCGTTCTCGATCAGGACGCGCATAGTTCCTCCCTACAGCTCGGCTGCCTTCGAAACAGCCCGATTCAGAATTTCGAAGCCCTCGTCGGCCTCGTCTTCGGTCAGCGTCAGCGGCGGAGCGATTCGAAGAATGTTTCCGTGGAGCCCTCCCTTTCCAAGAAGGAGTCCGTCTGCTCTCGACGATTCCATAATCAGAGCAGCGGCGTCCGGATGTGGGTCGTTGCCGCCGGCCTTGACCAGCTCCATCCCGAGCATCAAGCCCTTGCCGCGCACGTCACCGACAATCGGCACTTCGTCCGCCAGGTGATCGATCCTCGTCTTCAAATGGTTTCCGACCTTGAGCGCGTTCGTCTGCAGGTCGTTCTCGATCACAAAGTCGAGGTTGGCCAGTGCCCCGGCCATTGCCAGTGGGTTGCCGCCGAAGGTCGAGATCGAGTTGGCCTGGAGGCAGTCCATAATCTCTGCTCTGGCGACCACACCTCCGATAGCCAGGCCGTTGCCCACCCCTTTAGCGAAAGTGATCAAGTCGGGCGTTATCCCATGCGCCTCAAACCCCCAGAAGTTCTCGCCCGTCCGCCCCCAGCCGGTCTGGACCTCATCGGAGATGAAGAGGATGCCGTGTCGGTCGAGCATCTCCTTCATGGCTCCGAAGAAACCGTCCGGCGGTGTGATGGCACCTCCCACTCCCTGAATCGGCTCCGCGATCATGCAGGCCACGTCGCCGGCGGTGGCAACGTCGAGCAGGTCAGCGAGATCGGCGGCGCAGGCGGCGATGAACTCGTCGTCCGGGAGATGGCCGAAAGGGCTGCGGTAGCGGTACCCACCGTGGACGTACGTCACCGAGAACGGCGTCAGCGATGACGCCGACCACGTCCGGTTGCCCGTGATGGAGACCGCGGGTATCGAGCGCCCGTGGTAGCTGTTGCGCAGCGCCAGCACCTGGTTGGAGCGCCGAAAGGTGGTGGTCAGCAGCAGTGCGGCGTCGTTGGCCTCGGTGCCCGAATTGCAGAAGAAAACCTTGGCGTCGGGAATCCCCGACAGCCCCGCGATCTTCTCAGCCAGGTCGATCTGCTGTTCGATCAGGTACAGCGTCGACGTGTGGAGCATGCGTTCAGCCTGCTCCTGGATCGCTTGAGTGACCTCTGGGATGGAATATCCCGACATGGTGGTGAGAATCCCGCCGAAGAAATCCAGGTAGTGGTTTCCTTCTGCGTCCCAAACGCGGCGACCTTCACCCCCGATCAGTGAGATCGGCTCTTCGTAATAGAGGGCCAGCCAGTCCGGCAGGACCTGACGGTGCCGGCCCAGGAGTTCGGCGTGAGCGCCCATTACGGAGCGACCAGGTCTTCGTACGCGTCCGGTCGGCGGTCCCGATAGAAGGCCCATTGCTTGCGGACCTCGTCGATCATGTCTATGTCGAGGTCCCGGACAACCAGCTCCTCGTCTGTGTCCGAGCCCGCCTCGTCCACGATCTGGCCGCGCGGGTTCACGAAATAGGACGACCCGTAGTAGTCGTTGTCTCCGAACGGCTCCTGGCCGACCCGGTTGATGGCCCCGATGAAATACTCGTTAGCCACTGCCGCGGCTGGCTGCTCCAGGTTCCAGAGATACATGGAGAGCCCGCGGCTGGTGGCGGAGGGGTTGAACACGATCTTGGCTCCTTTGAGGCCCAAAGCCCGCCAGCCTTCGGGGAAGTGCCGGTCGTAGCAGATGTAAACGCCGATGCGCCCAATCGCCGTGTCGAATATCGGATAGCCGGTGTTGCCCGGCCGGAAGTAGTACTTCTCCCAGAACCCTTTCACATGGGGGATGTGGGTCTTGCGGTACTTGCCCAGGTACGTGCCGTCGGCGTCGATCACGGCGGCTGTGTTGTAGAAGAAGCCGTCGTCTTCCTTTTCGAAGAGCGGCACCACGAGGACCATGCCGGTCTCTACCGCCACTTCCTGCATCAGCTTCGTGGTCGGCCCCTCCGGAACGGGCTCGGCGTAGTCGAAGTTGTCATCCTCTTGCACCTGGCAGAAATAGGGCGCGTAGAACAGCTCCTGGAAGCACATGACCTTCGCTCCCTGGGCGGCGGCGTCGCGGGCGTACTTGACGGCCTTATCGACCATCGAGTCCTTGTCGCCGGTCCACTCCGCCTGCAGTAGCGCGGCGCGCACGACGTTGGCCATGAAGTCTCCTTTCGAGTCCGGCCCAAACTTAGTCTCTCAACAGGGGGCCAGAGAACGGCGATATGCAATAAAGAGCGAGGTCCCCGGAGGGACCCCGCTGGACCAAATCCTGCATGGCGGGAACTGTAGAACAGTCGATCCTCGTGGGTTCTAGCCCAGACGGCTACCGTGCCGGGCCGATGGCAGATCCCTTCTTTGAGGCAGCGCTGGAAGAGGCTCAGAAGGGCCGCGCGGAAGGTGGCATCCCTATCGGCTCGGTGTTGGTTTTGGACGGGGAGATCGTCGGTCGGGGCCACAACCGGAGGCTCCAGCAAGGAAGCGCGGTACTGCACGCCGAGATCGATGCGCTCGAGAATGCCGGGCGGTTACCGGCGGCCGACTATCGGAGATCCGTTCTCTACTCGACCCTGTCGCCGTGTGACATGTGCTCGGGAGCCGTGCTTCTCTATCGGATTCCTAAGGTCGTCGCGGGCGAGAACAGGACCTTTCATGGACCGGAGGCATATCTGCGAGCCCGCGGCGTCGAGCTGGAGATCCTGGACGATGCACGGAGCGTGGAGCTGATGGAGATGTTCATGGCTGAGCATCCCGAGGTGTGGGACGAGGACATCGGCGAAGAGGCCGACTCAGAGTCGTGAGCCCTCCTCCTTCTAGGCCGGCTCCCAAACCAATCGCTGTCTTTCGACGATCAGCGCCAGGACGACGAAAGTCGCCGAAACTCCGAGTAGCAGCCACCCGACCAGGCCCGCTCCGGCCAAGGCGAGCACGACGATGGCTCCGACGGCGACGAGCCGTTCCCAGAGCACAGGTAACCCTGATAGGCGACCGATCCCGACCAACGTTCCCAGCACGAGAGCGAAGCCGAGGACAAGGATCACGCGGGCGGATACTTCGAGGTGGTCACTCGGGTGAGCCACGGCCTCTTCGGCCACCACCGCAAACAGAACGATGCCGGCTATCAGGGGGAAGTGGCCAGAAGTGAACAGGAAGTTGGCAGCTCTAGTTCGCTCCGGGCCGGTCGCGCGGCCAAGCGCAGTCTCTGTTGCGTCGGCGATGCGATCGAAATACGCCCACCAGATGGCGGCCGTAGCCACGAAGGCAGCTCCCATCGCCAGGCCGACTTCGAGGGTACGTTCTTCGGTAGCAGCCGCCAGTCCGATGGCCACGATCGACTCCCCGAGCGCCAAGATGACAAATAGTTGGTGGCGCTCGGCGAAGTGGCCGGGCCGAATCTGGAAGTCGGCTTGGTTGGCGTTGGCGGCCGCCACGAGCTCGATCGCGATGCCGGCGACCCAAAGAACCGTTCGCAGCGGAGGGTCAACGAGGCCACCGATGAGGAATATGGCGGCTGCCATAGTCGCCAAGGGGAGGTACGTCATGAAGGCAGCACGTAGGCCCTCGAGGTCCCGTATTGCGATCCAGTAGAAGGCGAGAGCAAGTAGCAAAACCGCGGCGTACCCGGCCGCAAACCTGAGACCGCTATCGCCGAAGGCGTCGGGGACGGCCATGGCCGTTAGCAGCGTGGCGCCCATGGCCACGACCAGCACTAGCCGGGCGCTCAGCCTGGTAGTCCCCACGCCGTTGATCGTCCAGGTGTATTGCTGCCATGCCCACCAGAGCATCGCCAGGATGAGGAGCCCGCGCAGAACAGCCCCGGCGGAGGCATCCTGGCGTATCAGGACCGATACCTGCGTGACCGCGAAGACAAAGACGAGATCGAAGAAGAGCTCGAGTGGCGAGACACGTAAGTCGTCGGGTGGGCGGTGGTCAGCCATGTGATCCGGGCCCGAACCTACACGGAGCTGATTCCCTGGCTCTAGCTCTTAGGCCGCGAACCGCCTGAGGCGGAGGCTGTTGGTCACGACCGACACACTGGAGAAGGCCATAGCCGCCGCCGCGATGGCGGGATTCAGCAGCCCCAGGGCCGCAATCGGAATAGCGATCGTGTTGTAGAAGAACGCCCAAAAGAGGTTCTGTCGAATGGTCCGGAAGGTCCGACCCGCCAACCCAAGGGCGGTAACCACCAGCCTTGGGTCTCCTGACATGAGAATCACGTCGCCCGCCTCTATCGCCACATCTGTTCCGGTACCAACGGCCATGCCCAGGTCCGCGCGCGAGAGAGCCGGAGCGTCGTTGATCCCATCGCCGACGAAAGCGACGACTTTGCCGTCGGCCTGCAAGCTTGCAACTCCCTCTCCCTTATCCGAAGGCAACACTTCCGCCATCACATCCGAGATGCCGACTTGGCCGGCGATGGCATCTGCGGTTCTTTGATTGTCGCCGGTGATCAATGCCACATGGAGCCCTTCCTCGGAGAGCTCCGCGACGGTGGGTTTTGAGGTGGGACGAAGATCGTCTGAAAGGGCAAGCGCACCCCGGCTCTCACCTTGCCACCCTGCCCCGATGGCCGTCTTACCCTCCGCCTCCCACGCTTCCATCGACGTCAGGTGCTCGTCGCGAATCTGGACGCCGTGATCAGCAAGAAACTTTGGCTTCCCGGCCAGGACCTCGAGGCCGTTCACCCTGCCCCGAATGCCAAGACCAGGAACCCCCTCGACGTCGGTAACCTCGACGAGATCGAGGCCTTGCTCCTCGGCTCCCAGAGCTACGGCTTGCCCGATCGGGTGCTCACTGGCGGCTTCGAGAGACCCGACCCTGAGAAGGAACTCCGTCTGGTCGTCGGCAATGACGTCGGTGAGGCTCATGACTCCGCGGGTCAAGGTCCCGGTCTTGTCGAACAGGACGGCGTCTACGTCCTTGGCCCGCTCAAAGGTGTCGGCCCGCTTGAAGACCAATCCCAGCTGGGCCCCCCTGCCACTGCCCACCATGATGGCAGTGGGAGTGGCGAGCCCCAGAGCGCATGGGCAGGCGATTATCAACACGGTTACTGCGGCTCGCAGTCCGCCGAGCGTGTCTCCTGCCAGCGCGGCCCAGGCTGCCAACGTCAAGAGGGAGATGGCAATTACCACCGGAACAAAGACACCGGACACGCGGTCGGCGAGATGCTGAACGGGCGCCTTGGAAGCCTGGGCCTCTTCCACGAGACGGACGATTTGAGCGAGGGCGGTTTGCGATCCCACCGCAGTCGCCTCCACGCGTATGAGACCCTGCTGGTTGACGGTGGCTCCAAATACTTCATCTCCCGGACCCTTGTCCACAGGTAACGACTCACCAGTCAGCATCGATTCGTCGAGAGACGTACGGCCCTCGGTGATTAGGCCGTCGGTAGGGACCTTCTCGCCGGGTCGGATCAACAACAGATCACCGACCGCGACTCGATCGATCGGAATCGTCGCCTCTGTGTCGTCGAGGATGACGCGTGCTTCTTTAGCGCCGAGCTCGAGCAGCTTGGTGATTGCAGCGGAGGCTCGGCCCTTAGCTCGCGCTTCGAAGTAGCGGCCCAACAGAATCAAGGTCACGATCATCCCGGCGGTCTCGAAGAAGGGCTCGGCTCCCGCCAGCACGGCCCAGACTGAATAGCCATAGGCGGTGAGGGTGCCGAGCGAAATGAGGGTGTCCATGTTGGCGCTCCAGGACCGCAACCGAACAAGGGCGGCGCGATGGAATTGCGCTCCGAAGTAAAAGACGACGGGCGTGATCAACACCCACTGCAGGACCGGGTTCCAGGTTGCCTCCGGCCCGAGCATCGCTAGGGCCATCGAGGGCAGGCTGAGTGCGGCGGCGCCTATAACTCGACGCAGCTGAGCTCGTGCCTCCTCGCCGTAACGTCCGACGTGGTCGGGCCGCTTGTCGTCCGCTTCGATCAGCTCGATCCGGTAGCCGATCCGCTCGACAGCAGAAACCAGGTCGCCGGGATCAACGGGCTCTGCCAGCTCAACGGATGCCTCGGACCCGGCGAAGTTGACGACGGCGCTCTCTACTCCCTCCTGACGGGAGAGGATGCGCTCGATTCGGACCGCGCACGAGGCACAGGTCATCCCCTCGACATCAAAGGTGAGCGTGTCCTCTTTCAAGGAACCTCGTATCCCTGGTCCTCGATGGCGGTCACGATGTCCGAGTATGGAGTTACGTTCTCGTCGTAGGTGACGTCGATCGTGTGGGCATCAATGGCCACCTCTGCGCTGACGACTCCATCGAGAGTGCCGACGGCAGCCTCGAGCGATTCCTTGCAGTGATCGCAGTGAATCTCGGGCACATTGATGGTCAGCTGTGTCATCTGTGGCCTCCCGTGTGTGCCGGACCGGTGACCGCGGCCGTGAACTTCATCGTTTCCATGAGCTCGTCGACGATCTCCTCGGTGCGGCCGTCCGCCACCGCATGCGCCACGCAGGTCTCGAGGTGATTCTGGAGCAGGACCCGATTCACCTTTTCAAGCGAGCCCTGGAGCGCAGAGACCTGCTTCATTACATCGGGGCAGTACTGCTCCTCTTCCACCATCCCAATCACCGCGTCCATATGACCGCGGACGGTGCGAAGGCGGTTGAGAGCATCGCGTTTGTTTTGTTCTCGCATGCTCCCATGATAGCACATCCTACCCCACCTGGGGTGGGGTCACAACAGATGAGGACTAAACACCGCGCGTTCCTGTCAATCGGCGCGTCGCTTTCCGACGCGGGCATTGACACGAAACTCGACGAGCAGCGCTTATACGTGAGGAGAGGCCCCGCGGTGGCTCGGGACCTCTCCTCGAGGTGGCGCCGTCGGTTGGGAGGGGATTTGCTTAGGCGCCGAGACCTTATGGACTTTCGGGAAGGATCTTGCCGCGCACCCGGGGGAAGCGTATCGGTGCGTGGACATAGCAGAACTCGCGGCGGTTGTAGCGAGAAAGCTTGGTATCACAACCCCTTTTGGCGCACAGCCGGCCTTCGCCGAAGTTTCGGCTCGGCCTCACTCCGCCGCTGATGCGCCGTCCTTTGAGAGTGTCAGTCATGTTCATAACTCCTCACGGTCAACGTCCGTGGGTAGTGATTTGTTTCACAAGGAGGCTTCTGCACCGCCCCGGGGGAGCCCGGATATTTATGTCGGCAGCATCCCCCTCACTCTTGATACGGAGCGAACCCGCGTTCGGATCGCTTGTTTGGACTATGACGTCAGGAAGTGCCCGGAAGTTCCCGGATTCCGAGCTTCTTAGTCAATTCTAAGACAGAGCGGTGGTCTTCGGGCCTAGTCGATCCCGTTGTAGCGGAGAAAGGCCTCGGTGGAAGGCTCTCTTCCCAGAAAGTCCCTGAGCAGATCGTCGGCGTCTCGGGTGCCGTTCGGCTCGAGAATCTTGGCTCGGTAGTCAGCGCCGACTTCCGGGTCGGTAAAACCCGCGGCCTCGAAGCGGCTGAACATGTCGTCTCCGAAGACCTTGGCCCACAGATACCCGTAATAGCCGGCGTCGTATCCGCCCATCAAGTGACCGAAGCTGCCGGGAAAGAACGTCCCTTCCGGGAATGGGATAAGCCCGATCTCGTACGTCTCTCGAAGGATCCGATCAAGGTCCTTCTGCTCATCTCCTCCGTGATAGGAGAGATCGAGCTGACCGAAGGAGACCTGCCTGAGGTGAAAGAGCCCGGTGTTGAGATTCTTCGCTGCTACGAGCTGAGAGACGAGCTTCTCGGGGATAGGTTCCCCGGTTTCGTGGTGCCGAGCAAAGCGCCTCAGCACCTCGGTCTGCCAGCACCAGTGCTCCATGATCTGGGAAGGCGCCTCCACGAAGTCCCACTCAGTCTCGGCTCCTGAGAAACGCGTGAACCGCGCCCGCGATAGCGACATGTGCAGGACATGGCCAAACTCGTGAAACAGAGTCACCACATCGTCATGCTTGAGAAGCGATGGTCTCTCGGCGCCGGGCTTGGGCAGATTGGCCACGATCGCACTGATCGGGTGCACCGCCCCTTCCTCGGCGGCGTGACCGGGCAGCAGCGGCCAGGCCGCCGCGTGAGTGAACTTGCCGCGGCGGGGATGGAGATCCATGAAAAAGTGAGCGATGAAATCCCCGGTGGCCCGGTCGGAAACCGAAAACAGCTTGGCGTCAGGATGCCAGGCACCTCCGTTGTCCAATGCTTCGTAGGAAAGGCCGAAGACCTCGCCCGTGATCGAGAACAGGCCGTCCAGAACCTGATCCAATGGGAAGTACTGGGCCACCTCAAACGGATCTACGCCGAACGCGGTCTTTCGCAGCTTGGTTTCGTAGAAGCGGTAGTCCCAGCTTCGGAAGCCACGGTCCTGCTCATCACCCTCGAGAAGATCCGTCATAACGCCGAGTTCCTCCTGACCCTTCTTGGTCAGGCGTGGCGTCAGACTCCCGTACATCTCCTGCACTCGGTCGACCTTCTTAGCCATCTTGGTCTGGAACCGGTAGTCCGCCCACGACTCGAGGTCGAACAAATGAGCCAATTCGAACCGCAGAGCAAGAGCTTCCTCCAAGATGGGCCGGTTGGGCTTCACGGCTCGGTTGTTGTAGATCAGCGAGAGAGCCTGCCGTAGATCGCGCCGCTCGGCGTGGTCGAGGAACGGAAGCACCTCGGGGTACGCCATCGTTATCTTCAATGTGTCCGGCGCCTCACCCGCCTCCAGGCTCTCGATGTAATCGTCGGGGAGCCCGGTTAGGTCCTCTCGGCGCACCAACAGGTGCGAGTCGTCCTCGGCGATGTGGCGAGCGAAGTCCACCTCCAGCTCGACCAGACGCTGACGGATCTCCTGGGCCCGGGCTTTGCGTTCGGGCGCCAGCTCGTGACCCACCAGGCGGAAGTCCCGCATCGTGAAGTCGAGCAGACGCCGTTGTTCACCATTCAGCTCGGAGGCTTCTTTCGTCTCGTTGAAGGCCTTCACTGCCTCGTAGAGGTCCTCTCGGAATTCGAGGTCGGTTGCCCACTGCCTCAGGCGCTGCTCCGATTCTCTGGCTGCGTCGCGAACGCGATCGTCGGTGTGGACGTGGGCGAGGAAAGGGCCGTGCCCACCCACATCGGATAGGCGCGCTGCGACCTTCTCGAGCGGCCGCATGGTGTTTTCGAAGGTTCGTGGCTCTTCGACTTCGACGACCTCATCTACCAGCTCCTCGCACGCCTCGATGGCCTCGGAGAGCATGGCGTCGACCTCGTCGGCCGACTTGACGTTGTACGAAATGGACATTAGGTGGCCTCGGGCCGGCTGCCGGCTCAGCGCGGCAGGCGGGCTACCCTAGCGCCCGCAATGCACGTCACGATCGTCTTCTGTCGGGCTTGAAACTACACGGACCGTGCCGTGGGCATGGCAGAGCAACTGCTCGATGAATTCCCTCAACAGTTTCCCGTGACGCTAATACCGGACAAGGGAGGGAAGTTCGAAGTCTCGGCTGATGACGATTTGATCTACTCGAAACTGGAAACGGGACGGCACGCGGAATACGAAGAGCTTGCCGGTCCCATACGGGAACGGCTCGGCTGAGGGACCAGGTAGCTAGCCCGGCCACACAGGCGGCTCGGCCGGCAGCTCGACGGTCTTACCATCGATCCAGACCGACTCGACCTCGGTGAGTCGCAGCTCTGAAGGAGAGCTCTCCACCGGGTCGCGATCCAGAACGACGAACGTGGCAGGCGATCCTTCGGCGAGCGGTTCCGGCTCCCGCAGTGCTCCGGCAGCACCGCCTGTGAAGAGTTCGAGGGCCTCGTGTGGGCCCAAACGCTCCTCCTCAGGGACGATGCCGGCCCGATCTCGAGCGGCCGCCAGTCCAATGAAGGGGTTGGGCGGCTCGACAGGGCAATCCGAGCCTCCAGCCAGGCGAGCACCGGCTTCGAGCATGGTTGCGAAGGGGTAGGTGATCCGAACGCGGTCCGGTCCGAGTCGCTTTTCGAGCCACGTCGTCTCCGAGGGCATGAAGGCGGGCTGCACTGAGGCGATGACTCCGAGTGAGGCCAGCCGCTCGACGTCAGCCGGCGTAAGGACCGAAGCGTGTTCTATGCGGAGATCTTCAGGATCGGCACCTTCGGAGATCAGCACCTCGAAGACGTCCAGAACCTGCTCGCATGCCAAGTCACCGATGGCATGGAGGGCGACCATGCCGTCGAGCGCCAATGATGCTCTCGCCAGGTCAGCGGCCTGTTCAGGATTGAGGCGGACGGTGCCGCGCTCACCCGGCGCGTCGGCGTACGGCTCGCGCAAAGCGGCCGTGTGACCCCCGAGCCCTCCGTCCGCGAAGCCCTTCAGACCGAGGAAACGGAGGCGCCCCCGGGCGCCCGAGATGAGCTCGGCTGCATTGGCCAGTTGCTCGGGCGTCGACGCGATGAGCAACACGCCCACGTCGAAGGGAAGATCCTCCGAGACTTCGACCAATGTCTCCAGCTCCGCCGGGGACCCGCACCACGGGTCGAGCTCGTAGGAGACCATCGCCCCCATCGATGTCAAGCCGAACTTCAGGAGTCCCCGCAACGCGGTCAGCAGTTGGTCGCTGCTGACGCCCGAGGTTCGCGACCCGACAACTCGACCCACGACCGAGACCGCGGTCTCTCGCAGAACGCCGGTAGGAAGGCCTTGTGGGTCCCGGTCGAAGGATCCACCCACAGGATCCGGGGTGTCGACGTCGATTCCGGCTGCTTCGAGTGCGGCGGTGTTAGCAACGGCGATGTGGCCGCAGTAACGGTGGAGTAGGACCGGGCGGTCCGAGACCGCGAGGTCGAGATCGTGTCGAGTCGGTAGCCGACCTTCCGCAAGGCTCTCGTCGTCAAGCCGCGCGCCGATCAAAGGCTCACGGGGAGGGAGGCCCGCGGACCATTCCGAAACACGGTCTCTCACCTCGGAAAGGTCGGCGGCGTCTTTGAGCGTCAGCCGATTGAGTACGGCCGCATAAACGACCGGATGGAAATGTGCATCGCGTAGCCCAGGCGCGATCACACGTCCTGGGTATGACTCCTCGAGCACTGCTGTTTGACGGAGCAACTCGGCTTCACCAACGGCTGCCACTCGACCGTCTTCGATCAGGAGGGCGTTGCCGGCCTCCCCTCGGGCGGTGACGATCCGATCGGCGACGACGAGACGAGAGGTCATCGGAGCATCTTAAGAACTGGCTTCGTGTCAATCGACGCGTCGGAAAACACGCGGGCATTGACAGAAACGCGCTACGCGACCATGTGTGGTGGCAGGTTCGCCGCGATCAGTGGAGCCAGCTGGTCCGTAATGGAGGGGTTCCCGGCTATCACGACAGGTCCGCCGGGCTGATAGGGCTTGCGTTGCTCGTCGACGACGGAGCCCCCGGCCTCCCGGACTAGCAGCAGACCGGCTGCTGTGTCCCAGGGTGCGAGAAGGAACTCCCAGAAGGCATCGAAGCGGCCGGCCGCCACGAAGGCGAAGTCGAGCGCCGCGCTACCGATTCTCCGCACGCCCCTCGCCTTCTCGAGCACGGCCGCCACCGATCGGACGTAACGGGTGGCGTGCTCCTGACGGTCGTATGGAAACCCGGTGACGATAAGCGCCTCAACGAGGTGCTCTCGGTTGCTCACACGGACTGGCTGCCCATCGAGGATGGTGCCGCCGCCTGCCTCCGCGGAGAAGGTCTGATCTCGGAACACATCTACTACCGCGGCCGCCGAAGGGCTGTCGTCTTGGTAGAAGGCCACGGACACACCCACATGAGGTATTCCATGAATGAAGTTGATGGTGCCGTCGAGAGGGTCGACGATCCAGCGTCGAGAACGCTCCGGACCCGACATTCCTGACTCCTCCGTGAGGAAGGAATCATCGGGGCGGGCGCTTCTCAAAACGCCGAGGATGGCCTGCTCGGCCTCTTGGTCGGCGACCGTAACGGGATCGACCGCGCCCTTGAGCTCCACGTCCGGTTCTCGCCCGAACCACGATCTGACCACGTCCGCCCCGGCGTGAGCGGCCTCGATCGCCAGCTCCTGATCTGTCATCGCCGCACCTTAGGCAGCCAGTCTGTAGCGCGATCCCATTCATATACTCTGCGCGTGATCCCGTTCCTTTTGGCCGCTTCGGCAGGCCTGGCATTCGTGGTCGCCTTCCCGCCCTACTCCATCGGATTGGCGTCGTTCGTCGGAGCCACCCTGTTTTGGCTTGCTGTCCGTCGGTCCGCGACGGCCTGGAGGGCCGCGGCAGCCGGCTTCTTAGCCGGGTTCGTCTTCTACGGGCTTCTGATGTGGTGGATAGCGAATCTTGGCTGGGTCGCGTGGGTTCCCCTGACCTTGGCGCTGGCAGCATTCCCGGCCATCGCCGCGCTGGTCGGATCTGCCTTTCGATCCCGATCCGACTGGGTCTGGGTGATCACCGCGGCGGCAGGGTGGGGGCTGCTGGAGCTCATACGGGTGCGGTTTCCGCTGGGCGGGCTGCCGTGGGGTGCGCTGGGGTTCACAATGGGTGATTACGCGGTGACGCGCTCCGCCACCCAATGGATCGGCACCTCCGGCTGGACTGTTGTGATCGTTGCAGCCGGGGCGGCGGCGGCCCTGGCGATCGAACGTCGGCGATGGCAGCTCATGATCCCCATGGCAGCCATCGTGGCCGGCCTGGCCCTGATCGGCTGGATTTCGACCCCCGGCGCCGATGGGACCGAGCTTCGAGTCGCGATAGTGCAGGCCGAGAACCCGTGTCCCGCTACGCACTGCGTGGGCGAGCGGCAGACCGTGTATAGGAACCACCTCGAATTGACCCGAGAGTCTGTCTCCCCGGGAGAGGTCGATCTCGTGGTCTGGGCTGAGAGCTCGGCCGGCTTTCTGACTGACCCTGCGATCAACCCGGAAGTGGCTTCCGAGGTCGCGGCCGAGGCAAGACGCCTCGGTTCATATCTGATCATGGGAAGCGATCGACCAGTTGGCGAGGACCAATTCGTCAACGTGAATATTCTGTTCTCGCCGGACGGCGAGGTCGTCGACGAATACCGGAAGGTGCATCCGGTGCCTTTCGGCGAGTACGTGCCTGCGCGTCCTCTCTTCGACTGGATTCCGGAGTTGGATCGGGTGCCCCGCGACATGATCCCGGGGGCAGGACCAGTGGTATTCCAGCTCCCCCAAGGGAGCTTCGGATCGGTCATCTCGTTTGAAGCCGCTTTCCATCGCTACTTCCGAGATCACGTAGCCGCGGGTGCCGATCTCATGGTGGTGGCCACCAACCAATCGAGCTACGGCATGGCTCCGGCGGCGGACCAGCTCATCGGGATCACAAGGATGCGAGCTGCGGAGCTTGGCATCGACATCGCCCATTCCGCTGTCACCGGGCGGTCGACATTCATCGATGCCGCGGGCGAGACCGGATATAGAACCGGCTTGTACCGCGCAGAGGTGATCAAGGAGACGCTGCGCTTCAGCCAGGGTGGTGACACCCTCTACTTCCGGCTCCGCGATTGGGTGGTGCTGGTCCTGATCGGCCTGGCTGTCGTCTTCGAGATCCGGCGGCGAGTCGCCGCCCGTGAGGCGGCCAGAGTAGGTCCCTGAAAGTGGAAGGCCACCGCGTCCGGTGGCCTTCCGTTGCCGGCCCGAGGGTTCATGCCCTCGCCAGGGACTAGCCGGTCGCTTTAGTTCTAGCGGATTGGAAGGACACGCGCCTGCGGGCGGACTTCTGGCCACGCGTTCTTGTCAGTCTCAGCCGCGTTTTACGCGGTTCAGATTGACAGAAAACTCGGGTATCAGGGCACGATCCACGTACCTGCTTGCCGCGCCCGCGCGTCGGACAGGTGCTCGGCATCAGTGATTAGTGCGTCATTGCCCGTGGCGGCTACGAAGGCGACCGGGGATTCCACCTTCGGGCCCATCGATCCCGGCGGAAACTCGCCTTCGTCAAGCAAGCGACGCGCGTTGTCCACGGTCATGGAAGCAATCGGCTCTTGGTCGGCCTGCCCAAAGCTCGTGTAGACCTCGGAGACGCCGGTCAGGATGAAAAAGGCAGAAGCATGCAATTTCATGGCCAGTAATGCCGCCGTTCGGTCCTTGTCGATGACCGCCTCCACACCGACCAGCTCGCCGCGATCCGTCCGATGAACTGGGATACCACCGCCGCCTCCGGCGATGACGATGTGACCGTGTGTGGCGGCGTCGGCAACGGTGTGTAGCTCCACGATGTCTAGCGGTGAGGGTGAAGGCACGACCCGTCTCCAACCACGACCAGGAATCTCCGTCAGGTCCCAGTGAAACCTGGCGCGCAGCTCGCTCTCCTGGGATGCTGTGTAGAAAGGCCCTACGGGTTTCGTCGGATTGGCGAAGGCGGGATCGTCGGGATCGACGACCACTTGGGTGGCCAATGTGGCGACCTCTACCTCGATGTTCTCTCCTGCGAACGCGTTTCGCAGGGCCCGCGCCAATTGATAACCGATACTGCCTTGCGTCTCGGCCACCATGACATCGAGAGTCTCCGAGGGAAGCTAGTCGCGGGTTGCCTCCACCCGCAGGAGAATGAGGCCGACCTGCGGTCCGTTCCCATGGACGAGCACGAGGCCGGCATCTTCGGGAAGAAGCTCAAGTACTGCCGTGGCAAACTCCCGGGCCTGTGCATCCGCAGCTTCCGGGGCCTCGGGATCAGGGAGAAGAGCGTTGCCTCCGAACGCAAGAACAACCGGACGGCCGACAGGAGCGTCTGGTGAGTGCCAGAGTTCCTGGTCTTGCTCCGCCACCGCCCCATGGACGCGGCGCAGGCCCTCCGCCAGTTGGAACAGCCGGGGCTGCTCGGACGCCACTCAGCCCAGCTCGTAGCGGCGAAGGCCCTCTTCGATCACATCGATGGCGCGATCAAGTTCGTCCATCTCCGTGACGAGAGGCGGGATGAAACGGATCACGTTGTCGTCAGGACCGCACGGGATCACGATCAGCTCACTCTCCAGTCCGTGGCGGTGCACCGCTCGCATCGCCTCGGGGTCGGGTTCGCCAGCTTTGCCTAGGTCGATCCCGATCATCAGTCCAAGGCCCCGCACGTCACCCACCGTCTCGTAGGTGGCCTGGAGCTTGCCGAATCGCTCGAACGCCCTTCGGGAGAGCTCCTCCGCCTGCGGTAGCAGGTCTCGGAGGACTTCGATTCCGGCGCTGGCCGCCGCGCACGCGACAGGGTTGCCCCCAAACGTCGTCCCGTGGGCTCCTTGAGGCCAGCCTTTCATGATCTCTCGCGATGCCCCATAGGCCGAGACCGGCAGACCGTTGGCTATCCCCTTGCCTAGGGCCACTATGTCGGGCTCGATCCCGTAGTGTTCGGAGGCGAACCAGCGAGCCGTACGCCCGAATCCGGTTTGCACTTCGTCGAGGATGAGTCTGATTCCGTGCTGATCGGACATCGCCCGAACCTCTTCGAGGAAACGAGCCGGCGCCTGGTAATAGCCGCCCTCGCCCTGTACGGGCTCGATGAGGAAGGCGGCGACGCTTTGAGGTGAGACCTCATGCCGAAACATGCGCTCGATCTCAGAAAGGGCCATGTCGGTGGCCCGGTCCTCCGACATGCCCCAACGGAACGGGTGAGGGAAAGGAGCCACGAACACCGCTCCGAGGACCGGGTGGTAGTTGTCCCTGTACTTGGCGTTCGAGGTGGTATAAGCGACCGAGCCCATAGTGCGGCCATGGAATCCACCTCGAAAGACGATGACTGCCGGGCGGCCGCTCACATACCTGGCCAGCTTGACGGCCGCTTCCACCGCCTCTGATCCGGAGTTGGCGAAGCCGAACATGTCGATGGTCGGTGGGGTTATGTCGCGGAGCTTCTCGGCCAGTTCCACCAGCGCCTTGTAGTGGAAGACTCCACCCCCGTGAACGAGCCGCTCCATTTGGGCCCGTGCGGCCTCGATAAGTACAGGGTGGTTGTGGCCCAAGTTGGTGACCGCGGTTCCGCAGCCGAAGTCGGCCCAACGGTTGCCGTCTCGGTCGTAGACCCACAGACCCTCGGCCCGCTCGATGAAGATGTCGGTCTCGAATCCCATCACGGGTGCAACGACGTCGCGGTGACGGGCGATCAGATCCACTGGTGCTCCTCTCGGAGCCATTGTGGCATGCAGACGGCTAGGCGAATTCGACGCTCGCCGGTCCTGGCTCGACTCTCCCAATAACAGAAGGCTCGTGCTCTCGGAGCGCAGCCAGTGCCTCGTCGACACCCTTATCCGCAAGGACGATGCAGAAACCGACGCCCATATTGAAGGTACTCATCATCTCGTCGTCGGTGACCGAGCCGAGCTGCCTTATGGCCTCGAACACCCTCGGAACCTCCCAGCTGTCGGAATCGACGATCGCCCGATAGCCATCGGGGAGGATCCGCCGAAGATTCCGCACCAGGCCGCCGCCGGTGATATGAGCTAAACCATGCACCTCCACCGACTCCAGCAGCTTCAGCACCGTCGGCGCGTATATGACGGAAGGCTCGCACAGGACCTGTGCCGCCGGCTCCGTCGTCCCCGGCAAAGGCTCATCCAGATTCAGCCCCTCGATCACAGAGCGGACCAGCGAGAAGCCGTTAGAGCGCAGGTTGGGGCTGCTCAGCCCGATGATGACATCCCCCGACCGGATCGCCGATCCTGTGACCTGACTACCTTCTGATACCACGCCGAGGGCGGCCCCCACGAGATCGAACTGGTCTGGCCGGAGAACACCCGGATGTTCCGCCGTTTCGCCGCCCAAAAGCGGGCAGTCGGCCCTTCGGCAAGCTTCCGCAATCGAGCCGATCAGCAGACGGTCCCTCTCCGTGTGCAGTTGACCGACGGCCAGGTAATCGCAGAACCCGATCGGTGAGGCGCCCATCGCGGCGAGATCGTCAACGGACATGGCCACGAGGTCGGACCCGAGGCCATCGATGATGCCGACACTGCGAGCCAGGTCGAGCTTTGTCCCGACGCCGTCCGTGGTCATCATCAAAACGGGGCTTTCAATGGCGGGAGGCAGCCGAACTCCGGCGGCAAACGAGCCGAAGGGTCCTGTGACTGATGGCCCCCACGTGGCCTGAACATGATCGCTAATCGACGCGATTAGGCGCTCGCCGGCGCCTACATCTACTCCGGCTCCGCGGTAGGTGGTCACCGTCGCTCGAGGAGCAACTTGTCACCTTCGACTGGGATGGACGTCGGGTAGTTGCCGGACAGACATGCCGTGCAGAAACCGGCTTCCGGTGCCCCGGTTGCCTCCAACAGCCCTTCGAGCGACAGATAGGAGAGGGAGTCAACGCTTAGGTATTTCTCGATCTCGTGGACCTCCCGCTCGGCGGCAAGTAGCTGAGTTATGTCGGAGGTGTCCATTCCGTAGAAGCAGGGCCAGCGGTAGGGAGGGGAGGAGATACGCAGATGAATCTCGCGGGCACCGGCCTCGCGGACCAGCTCGACCATTTTCCGTGTCGTCGTGCCGCGGACGATCGAGTCGTCGACCAGCACGAGTCGCTTGCCGGCAAGAGTGGCCGGGATCGGGTTGATCTTCAACCGGATGCCGCGGTCACGAAGCGATGCGCTGGGCTGGATGAACGTACGCCCGACATAACGATTCTTGACCAGCCCGTCGGCGTACGGAATGCCGCTCTCGGCGGCGAAGCCTTGAGCAGCTGGGATACCGGACTCGGGAACTGGAACCACGACATCGGCGTCCTGGGGAGCCTCTCGAGCCAACTGCCTGCCCATCCGCAGTCGGGCCGCATGGATGCTCTCGCCGTACAGAAGGCTGTCCGGCCGGGCGAAGTAGACGAACTCGAAGAGACAGAGCCTTTCCGAGACCGAACCGAACGGGTGCAAGCTTCGGAGCCCGTTGGCATCGATGATCACCATCTCGCCGGCCGAGATCTCACGCGTGAACGTGGCCCCGACGAGGTCGAGAGCCGAGGTCTCCGAGGCGATCACCCAGCCTCGATCGCCGATCCTGCCCAGGCACAGCGGACGGAAGCCGTGAGGGTCACGCACGCCGATGAGGTGGCCTTGGTCCATCAGGGCGAGAGAGAAAGCACCTTGAAACGTAGGAAGGGTTTCGGTTAGCGCTCGCTCGAGCTGGCGATCGTCGGAGCGTCCGTCATGAACGGCGGACGCGATGGCGGCACACATGAGTTCGGAGTCGGTTGTCGCCCCGGTGCTTCCGAACCGGGCGAAGAGTTCGGCCGTGTTGGTGAGATTTCCGTTGTGAGCTAGTGCCAGCCCGGTGGAGCCCACCTGCCGGAAGGCGGGCTGTGCGTTCTCCCACTTGCTGGAGCCTGTCGTCGAGTAACGCGTGTGCCCGATGGCCAAGTGTCCGCTCAGGCCTGCGAGTACCCGCTCGTCGAAGACTTGAGCAACCAGGCCCATGTTCTTGGCGACCGTGACCGTCATCCCGTCGGAAACGGCGATGCCTGCGCTCTCCTGCCCGCGATGCTGCAGCGCAAACAGGCCGAAGTAGGTGACGTGAGCGGCCTCCTCTCCGGGTGCGTATACGCCGAAGACGCCACACGCTTCACCGAGACGATCGAGGCCCTCGATCGGAACCTGCCGTACCGCCGGCAGCTGTTTCATGAGTTTCTCCTCAACCGACGAGGTATGGCGTCCCGCCACACGGTGGCGGCGCGGCGGAGTTGTATCGAAGCTTTGCCTGCATCGCCTCCAACGATCGCGATGTGATCGCCCCCGAAGCGTCCAATGCAACGGGCGGGGAGGTCGTGGCTCCTGGCGATCGCCGTTACCTCTGGAGCGGCTTCGGGCTCAATGGCCGCCAGCAGTCGATGTGGTCCTTCCGAAAAGAGCTCCCGCCAGTCCTCGTAGGCGAGGACTGCCCCCACGCCTGATCGGATGCAGATCTCGGCCAGGGCTATGAGGAGTCCTCCCGCCGATAGGTCGTGGAGCACAGGACACAGCCCGCCGGTTGCTAGATCTTTGGCCGCGCGAACTGTGGCTCGTCCGGCGGCCGAGCTGGGAGGCTCGGGGCGTCCGCCGAGGTGTCCTCGCGCCAGGTGATCGAAGGCGGTCCCGGCCAAGTCCACGGAGCGGGGACCGAGCAGCCAGACCTCAGCACCTTCTTTGGCTCGATCGAGTCGAGGGACCCTCTCTGGAGCCGGGTCCGAGAGCCCGAGCATGCCAATGACCGGTGTCGGGAAAATGGCCGTACCTGCCGTCTCGTTGTAGAAGGAGACGTTCCCGCCGACCACCGGAACTCCCAACGCCTCGCATGCCGTGGCGATGCCTTCGACGGTCTCGGCGAACTGCCACATGACGGTCGGGTCCTCGGGGCTTCCGAAGTTAAGGTTGTCTACAACTGCCCAGGGCTGGGCGCCCAACACTGCAACGTTGAGAGCGGCCTCAAACACCAGGCGGGACGCTCCGTTGCGTGGATCTAGCTGGCATGCCCGCCCGTTGCCATCGGTGCTCACTGCCAGTCCCTTGGCGGTGCCCTTCACTCTTAGGAGCGAGCCATCGTGGCCGGGTCCCAGAAGGGTGTTGAGAAACAGCTGATGGTCGTACTGCTCGTATACCCACGAGCGGTCGGCAAGGCCAGGCTCGTCGAGCAGAGTAAAAAGGGTGTCCGCCAGGTCGGGGGCCTCGGGAGACGGTTCGTCGTCCCAGAGGTCTCGTAACCATGCCGGGCGCTCAGCCGGCCTCCGATAGGTGGGTGCACCGGCAGTCAACGTACTCGGAGGCAAGTCGACGACCACGTCGCCGGCCAACCTCGCCCTCAGGGTCTCATCTTCCTTCACGACGCCAACGACTGAGGCCCTGATCTCCCATCGCGCGGCGACCTCCTGGACGGCGGTGAGATGTTCCGGACGAACGAAGGCGAGCATCCTCTCCTGAGACTCGGAGATCAGCAGCTCAGCGGCTGTCATACCGGATTCCCGGGTATGAACGGAATCGAGATCGAGGTCGAGTCCCACGCCGGAGCGGGCTACAGGCTCTGAGGAAGCGCAGCCCAAACCACCGGCGCCGAGGTCCTGGATTCCCACCACGAGTCCCCGCTCGTAGAGGGTCAGGCATGCTTCGATGAGCTTCTTTTCTGCGAACGGGTCGCCCACCTGGACCGAGGGACGCTTGCTCGCAGCAGCGGAATCGAACCCGGCCGAGGCCAGCACGGATGCCCCACCGATCCCGTCTCGTCCGGTGGCCGAACCGAGGAGGACCGCCACGGTTCCCTCTGGGCCGGCCTCGGCCAAGACGAGATCGTCGCGGCGTAGCAGGCCGAGAGCCATGACGTTGACGAGCGGGTTCTGGCGGTAGCAATCATCGAAGTCGACCTCGCCACCAACCGTCGGGACGCCAACGGCGTTGCCGTATCCGGCGATGCCGGCTACGACCCCCTCGAAGAGATAGCGAGACGTCGCGTCTTCCAGGGGCCCGAATCGGATTTGATCCCAGAGTGCTATCGGGCGAGCTCCCATCGTGAACACATCTCGGAGGATCCCCCCTATGCCAGTTGCGGCGCCCTCGTAAGGCTCCACGAAAGAAGGATGGTTGTGACTCTCGATTCGAAGAGCCGCCAGCCAGCCGTCGCCGATATCCACCACGCCCGCGTTCTGGCCGGGTCCGACCACGACCCAAGGGGCCTCGTCCGGGAGGCGATCGAGCAGAACGCGGGAGGATTTGTAGGAGCAGTGCTCTGACCACATCACCGAGAACAGGGCGAGCTCGGCGTCCTCGGGCGGCCTCTTCAGCGTCCGGGTTATCAGCAGGTACTCGTCGTTGGTCAGCCCGAGCTCATGATGGCGGGTGTCAAGCATGACTGAGGGCCGTCAGCATGCCTTCCAGGAGAAGGCGGCCGTCGCGAGAGCCCAGAGCGGACTCGATTGCTCTTTCCGGGTGCGGCATTATTCCGACCACGTTTCCTGTCTCGTTGGTCACGGCAGCCGTATTGCCTATGGCCCCGTTGGGATTGTCCGAAGGTGTCACTTGACCGGTGGGGCTGCAGTATTGGAGGACGACACTATTGAGATCGAAGTCAGGGGCCGTGTAATTGCCCTCGTATGAGTTGAGGGGGAGTTGCAACACGGCGCCGACTTCCAGCGAGCGTGTCAGCATCGACTCGGTGGATGCCACCCGCACATGCACGGGTCGACAGATAAAACGGAGCTGCTGGTTCTGGATCAACGCGCCCGGTAGCAGCCCGGCCTCACAGAGGATCTGGAATCCGTTGCATATGCCCAAGACAGGCCGTCCTTCGGTAGCGAGGCGCGCCACCTCCACCATGACAGGTGAGAATCGGGCAATCGCGCCGGTTCGCAGATAATCGCCATGAGCGAACCCGCCAGGAAGGACCACGCCGTCGAAGTCGGAAAGATCGGACTCTCGGTGCCATACGAGCTCGGGGTCTGCTCCGACCGCGCGGAGCGCGTAGGCGACATCGTGCTCGCAGTTGGTTCCCGGAAAGACAACCACGGCAGTTTTCACGATTCGATTTCCACCTCGAAGTCCTCGATGACGGGATTGGCCAGCAGCTTCTCGCACATCTCGGCTACGCGAGCCCGTGCGGAGGACGGGTCGCTCTCGGGAAGGACGACGGTGATCAGTTTGTCGATCCTGACGTCTCTCACGTCCTCATACCCGAGATCGTGCAAGGCGTTCGCGACCGTCTGCCCGTGCGGATCCGAGATGTCGGCTCGGCGCTTGACCAACACTCGCACCCTCATGTTCCGGGATCCTGCTCGAAGGGCTGCTGGCTGATCCGCTGATATGCCTCCAGGTAACGGTCGCGCGTTCCCGCGATGATCTCCGGCGGGAGGCTCGGAGCTGGCGGCCTGCGGTCCCACCCGATCTCGTCGAGCCAGGCTCGAACGTATTGCTTGTCGAACGACGGAACATCGTCCGGCGGATTCCAATTGGCGGCAGGCCAATAACGCGACGAGTCGGGAGTGAGTACTTCGTCGATGAGGAGAAACTCGCCGTCAACGGTTCCGAACTCGAACTTGGTGTCGGCCAGAATCAGGCCGGCCGCTTCTGCGTGTAATGCGGCTAGCTCGTAGAGAGCCAGCGACCGTCGGCGGAGAGTGTCATAGGTCTCCGGCCCGACGAGGCGTCGTGCCTCATGCCGGGTCAAGTTCTCATCGTGGCCTTCCACGGCTTTCGTGGCGGGAGTGAAGATCGGCTCCGGCAATTTGTCCGTCAGGCGGAGCCCCTCCGGGAGATGCTCGGTGGTAGGCCCGCCTCCGCCCCGGTATTCGTCCCATGCCGATCCGTAGAGGTAGCCCCGAACCACGCATTCGAGAGGTATGGGATCGGCGCGGCGGACGATCATCGCCCGCCCGTCGAGGTCGTCCACTCCTGGCACTTCGAGTCCGGCGGTGTCCATCGACAGCAGGTGGTGCGGACCCGGTAAGTGGTCGAGCCAGAAAGCCGTCAACTGGGTCAGCACCCTTCCCTTGTCCGGGATCGGATCAGGAAGGATTACGTCGTAGGCCGAAATGCGATCGGTCGCCACGATGAGCAGGCGCTCTTCTCCAAGGGCGAAGATCTCCCTCACCTTGCCCGAGCCGGCGTGCTGGAGGGCGACCATCGCGCGGCATGGTAGCTAGCGGTCGGTCGGCTTCCTCTGCTTCGTCTGAACCTAAGGGGCCGTCCACGCGACCCGGTCTGGGATCTCCAGGTCGAGCGGTACCGCCCCGCGGCCCCGCGTCGAAACGAGCAGCGCCCGGCCCTGACCATCCCGTGCCAGCAGCCAGTGGCCGTCGGGTGAAAAGTCGACGGGTGTGCCTTGCACCTGAGCCAGGTGGCAGATGCCGTTGAAAGCCGGCCAACACGGCGGCGGGCCGTCGCCGACCCACAAGACTGACGTACGAGATACGTCACCGTCAGAGACAGCCTCAACGGCGATAGTCGACTGATCCGGTGCTACGAGAATCCGGCCTTCGGTAAACGGTGGATCGAGAGTGAACACGACCAAAGGTGAAGCACTCCGGCTCTCGACGTCTGAAAGCGGCGTTCGCAGCACATCGCTCCAGAGGGGTATGTGATAGAGGGCCCCTCGGCCGCCGGTTTCGGTGAGAACGAACATGCTGTGACGTATTCCGGCAACTGCGAGTACTTCTTCGGCCGACAGGTCGCGCGCCCGGAGGACCTCGGTGTGTCCGGGCTCTGCTAGGGCTAGGACGCTGCTCTCGTTGACGAAGAGCGTGTGCTCGCCGGCCCTGGTAATTGAGTGTCCAGGAGCCAAGTACGGAGCGCCTCCAGCGTGCTCCACGAAGATCCAGCCCCTCGTCATCTCGGTTGCTCTGAGGTCCTCGTCTTCCAAGACCACGACGGGAAGGCCGAGGTCCTCAGCGGATTCTCCGGGCGTAGTCGGTGAGC
>JBHICV010000013.1:0-29949 GCA_046759765.1 Acidimicrobiia bacterium | reverse complement strand
CAAAACCCCTACTCAGCGGGGGTTTTGTGCTGGCTGCCAGGATCTCAAGTAACTCATCGGAAAACATGAGCGCATGATCTGTGGTTAGAGCTGTTTCTGAGGATGATCGGTGAGAAGAGCGGCGAGGTTGCCTAGGCGTTCGAAAGGGTTTGTGTTCGTGACGACGCTTGCGCTGCTCCTGTGGGCATGTGGGCCGGGGCAAGCCGAACATACAGACGCCCCACCTACCCAGCCCTCGACTAGCGGGGTCGCGGAGTCCGGTGCGCAGGTCGCGACCACTACCCGGATTCCGGAGACCGCACCGGAGACATCGAAGGCTGCTCCCGCCGATGTGGTCCTTCACTCCGGGACTGTGGTGACGATGGACGGAAACGATGCCCGTGAGGCAGTAGCCATCAATGAGGGCCTAATCACTGCAGTCGGCTCCGACAATGAAGTCCTCGCCCTCGCAGGCGACGATACGCTCCTTGTTGATCTCGAAGGTAGAACTGTTCTACCGGGCCTCATTGATTCTCACGCTCACTGGCTCTTTAACGGTTCCGGCGCCGCCGCTGCTGTTGCGCACGGCTGGACCACGCTTGGTGAGTTCTTCGTCGACGAAGCTCGGCTTGCCCAGCTCGTAGATCTCGACATCCGGGGCGAGCTGCCGGTGCGCGTCAATGCGTACCTCGCCCTCGGTTTTGGCTTCGAACGCTTTGGTGACTGGTACCAGCGGTACGAGCTCGGACAGCAACTCAGCCCGAACGTGAGGATTGCTGGAGTCAAACTGTTCGTTGACAATGGCGACCGCGGAGAGAAGCTACTCAGCGCCGAGTACACGGACAATCCGGGCTACTTCGGCCAGGGTTTCTGGACTCAGGAAGAACTGACCGGCATCGTTGAGGAGGCACACGCTGCCGGTTTCCAGGTTGCCGCACACACCGGAGGCGACGCGGCCCACGATCTGATCATCAACGCTTTTGAGTCGGTGCTCGGCGACGAGTCCAACGACGTCTACCGGCATCGCATCGAACACGTAATGATCCTGAGGGACGATCAGCTTCAGCGTCTGCGCGCCTTGCGGCTCATCGCTTCGTTCCAGCTGAGCTGGTTCCACTCCGATTGGACTGAGGAGTTCGAAAGCACCATGGGGCCCGATCGGGTCGCTTGGGTGGGACGTTGGAAGGACATCCTCGATGCAGGTATCCCCGCGGCGGGAAGTAGCGACCACCCCTGGGGGTACGGAGAAACGGGACCGGCGATGAAAGCTATCTACCAGTCGGTCACGCGGATTGGTGAGGGTGGATCGCCCCCGGCGGACTGGATGACCAGCCAGTTATTGACCGTCGAACAAGCACTGCAGCTGGTCACCGTTCAGGGTGCGTACGCGGCCTTCGAAGAGGAGATCAAGGGGACGATCACTGTTGGCAAAGTCGCCGACCTGATCGTTCTGTCCGAAAATCCTCTTCAGGTCAGCGAGGCTGATTTACCCGGCATCGAGGTCATGGTCACCATGGTCGGCGGCCGCGTCGTTCATTGCTCCGCGGCTTCCTTGTGTCCAACTGAAGACATGGCTGGCCTAGCAGTTGACGGTGTGGGCGTCACCTTGTCGGCCTCGTCGTCGAGTTCTGGGCATGGGCCGGAGCTCGTATTGGATGGGCGCCAAGCTGGTGACTCGTTCTGGTCCTCCGGCGAAGACGCACCGCAGTGGATCGAGTTCGCTCTCGAGGAGCCAAGCTCACTGGAAGCGCTGGTACTCGTTGTGTTCCAAAACCCCGAGGGTCAGACGGTCCACATTGTTGAGGTACAGCGCGACGGAGAAGAGTGGGAGGTCGTTCACGAGTTCCGGGGCTTGACCTCAACGGGCGAGACACTGGAGTTTCATCCCCACGAGCCGATCGCCGCCGTGCGACGCGTCCGAGTCACAACGACCGACAGCCCGTCATGGCCCGAGTGGTACGAGGTGGTTTTGAAGCTCGACAAGTCGCCGTAGACCGCGATCGAGTGGGCTCGGTCGGAATCGAACCCGCGACCTTAAGAATCGACGCAGGAGGGACCTGCTCTGGGACTCTTACGTCTTGGACGGCTCTGCCGCGACCCAGAAATAACTGCGCGAGGAGAATCCATCCGTATCGGACCCGTGACGTGTAGAGGTGGAGGATCAACACAGATGTCGAGCACGACGGCATGACGTGGACGCAGCTTCCCGATGACAGGAGCGTTTTCGGTGTGGGCGGCGTCGCCGCGGTCACGGTAGGCGGCCCGGGGCTGGTCGCAGTAGGGGAGGGTCAGTGCGGAGCCACTGTGTGGGTGTGGGCACCAGCAGATCAGTAAACAAGCAAACTCAACCTGCCATTCGCTGCATTGTGTCGCACGGGAACTCGACAGAAAACCGTTGTCCGCTACAAACCCTCGATTCAGCTGGCGCCAAAGCTCGTGCCTCATGAGGCCTTGGAACCCGCCAAGCATGTTCCCCTCTACTACGGCCGGCGGTCGACCCTAGCTGTCTGCCCCGCTGCCCGGCCCGCTCATGCCAAACAAGGCCTCATAATCTGCCATCGCCGCTTTGACGACGTCGAAGGCATGTTCGCGGCCATATCTCTCTTCGATCAGGACGTCGGCCTTCTCGTCGGGCATGAGCTTGTATGTCTCGAAATAGTGCTCGAGCCGGTCGATCAGCGTGGTCGGCAGCTGGTCAAGGTCGCGGACGTGGTCCCAGATCGGGTCGTTGTGGAGGACAGAGACGATCTTGTCGTCGGCTTCACCGTGGTCGATCATTCGGAGGCCGCCCACGACTCTCGCCTCCAGGGTGATGTCGGCGCGAGAGATCGGCCGCTCCGATATGACGATGACGTCGAGCGGGTCGCTATCTGCTCGATCTGTCGATGGGCTCAGAGCCGCCACTCGCTCTCCGCAGTATGTGCGCGGGATGAGCCCGTACAGCGTTGGTGGAGAGCTGCTGGTTCTCTGAGGACGGTCTACTTTGAGGATTCCCGACTGCTTGTCGAGCTCGTACTTGACGACGTCGAACGGTGTGATCTCGATATAGGCCGTGATCATTTCCGGCGGGTTCGGTCCTGGGCTCAACCCGTGCCATGGATGAGGCCGGTGTTCATCAAACGACGCTTCCATGGTCAGCTCAGCCTAGGAGCGAAGACTGGCTGTTCAGCCGGTGTAGATCGTGTCAACCACCGATGCGTATTTCTTCATGACGATGTCCCGTTTCACCTTGAGGGTTGGCGTCAGCTCCCCGCCTTCGATGGTTAGGTCCTCGGGAAGGATGCGGAATGTTCGAATCGATTCGGCTCTCGACACTGCCTGGTTGGCTTCGTCGACAGCCGCCTGGACCGACTCGTTTAGCTCGGGGTCGTCGCCGAGATCGGCGATCGTCTTCCCTTCCTTTTCGTGTTCCGCTGCCCAGATCGGGAATGATTCCTCGTCGATTGTCACCAGCGCCGCGATAAAAGGCTGCCCGTCGCCGATGACCATCACCTGGCTGACCAACGGATGGGCACGCAGGCGGTCTTCCAACACGGCTGGAGCCACGTTCTTTCCGCCCGCGGTGACCAGCAGCTCCTTCTTCCGGCCGGTGATTCGGATGAAGCCGTCCGAGTCGATCTCGCCGATGTCACCGCTGCGGAACCAGCCGTCTTCAGTAAAGACCTCCTCGGTAGCAGCATCGTTCTTCCAGTAGCCCTGAAAGACACCGCCACCTCGAAGGAGGAGCTCCCCGTCCTCAGCTACCTTCGCCGAGGCCCCGGGAAAGGGCCGGCCGACGGAACCGATCCTGAGCGCCTGGGGGGTATTGATCGATATCCCAGCGGTGGTCTCGGTGAGACCGTAACCCTCCAACGCAGTAATCCCTACGCCACGGAAGAAGTGTCCGAGACGCTCGCCTAAAGGTGCACCCCCGGAGATGGCGTACTCGAGGTTGCCTCCGGTGATGGCCCTGAGCTTGCTGTACACCAACCGGTCGAATATCGGGTGGAGGAGTCGCGTCCTCAACGAGACCTTGCCCGAGTCCAGGCCGCGCGAGTAGTCCTCGGCGGTTCGGTCCGCCATGTCGAAAATCGTGCCCTTGCCTTCCGAGTCGGCCTTCTGCTTGGCGCCGTTGTAGATCTTCTCAAACACACGCGGCACCGAAACGACGAAGTCGGGCTTCACCATCGGAAGCTCCTCCGTCAGGTTTTTCACTCCCGTAGAAAAGGCGATCTTTATCCCGCCTGACACGCACGCCACCTGGACCACCCGGCCTAGCACATGTGCCAATGGAAGGAACTGATAGGTCGACCGGCCAGCTGTGAAAAGCTCCGGGGCGGCGTTTATCACCTGGCGGACTTCCCACATGAAGTTACGGTGCGTCAGGATGCAGCCCTTGGGCTTCCCCGTGGTTCCCGAGGTGTAAACCAGAGTCGCTAACTCGTTGGGGTCAATGGCTGCGATGCGACGCTCTACCTCCGCCCTCGCCTCGTCAGTCGCCAGACCCTTGATCTGTTCTACTGCCCCGTTGTCGATCACGAAGGCATGTCGCACGTCGGGTAGGCGATCGGCCACGGCATCGAACTGAGCCCTCAGGCTGTCGTTAGAGGCGATGATCGCCACGGCCTCGCTATTGCCGGTGATCCATTCGACCTGTTCAGCGGAATCGGTTTCGTAGATGGTTACGGTCGCGCAACCCGCAGCCCAGATCGCATAATCGAAATACGTGAACTCGATCCGGCTTTCGCAGAAGAGGGCGATACGGCTCCCCTGCTCAATGCCCAGCGCCACCAAGCCCGCCGCGATCTCCAAGGCCGTCTCATGGAGCTCTTGGGCGGTTACATCGACCCAGACATCGCCATCGCGGTAGGCCAAGGCAGCCTCGGCCGGCTTTTGTTGGGCGCGTTCGCGCAATGCTGTGATCGGATTGTCGGTGGGTTCGAGCGTGGCTTCGCCCGGGGTAGTGAACTGTTGCATGGCTTGCCTTCTCGCAGGGAGGGATGATCCTACAGGTCTGGAAAGTCACTCTCTTCAGTGGTCGCGTCCACCAGAAGCTGCAGACCGCCCCGAGGATCACGACACAGGTGCGGTGCCCTAATAGACAAGCACGGAGAGTGGTTGTTAGCATCACTATCCGTGGTTGGGACCAAGGGCGGGGCTGGCGATCGACGCGTGAGGTTCCTCGACGGATACCTCTACCTCGATATGGGCGAGGTGGGTCCAGACCTGCGCGTCAGCCTTCGTATCGCCGAGGACTCCCTCACCTTGACCACAGCCGATCAGACCCTTGGCGCCTGGACGCGGATCGGGTGGGACGCGGAGCAGGTGTCGGCAGACCGTTTCCGGGTATGGCTCGACGGGGAGAGCTTCATCTTTGCTCCCGACAACCTTCTCGAGTTCAAGTACGAGGTGATACCTGAGTTTGCATCGTATGACTCGGCGATCTCGTCCCGGACCCGGCTCGCCCGTCGGTGGAGAATGGTGGCCGCTGCTCTGGCGATAGCACTCGTGGTCCTCGCGGTCGTGGCCCGCGGACAGCTCGCGGTGGTGGCATCCGTGCTCGGCGCCTTCTTGTTGTTCGCGGCGCTGGTCGCGCAGCTAGAGGCGCCCGTCGCTGCTCGGTTTACGGAGAAATGGACCCCAAACCGCGTCTTGCTGATAGGACTCGGGATGCTCATCGGTGGAGGCATGCTGAGCTGGCTCGGCTGAGTACTCACGTCCCCTTCGGGCAAGTCCTCCCCGGCTAGCTGTCTTCACGTCGCACGGATCTACGCACAACCGGCCGGCAGAATCGCACTGCTTCGTGTAGCTCTGTGCGATATCTCACCCTGCGACCGCGAAGCCGTTGCTCGGCTCTGCTATGAATCCGTTCGGACTCTCAGTTAGGCCACCGAGGTGAACCCATGCGAGTGATGGTCTTCGACGCTCCCCATCGGTTCGTGATGGAGGAGCGGCCGCTGCCTCAGCCCGCGGACGACGAAGTCCGTATTCGGATTGCCCGGGTCGGGATCTGTGGGTCGGACCTGCATGGGTACACCGGCGAATCCGGTCGCCGCCAGCCCGGGATGGTGATGGGCCACGAGGCCAGCGGCTGGGTCGATGAGATCGGCTCGCGCGTACATGGGTTGGCGATTGGCGACCTAGTCACGTTTAATCCCACCCTGCCGTGCGACGGCTCGTGCGACCATGTTGTCCCGCAGCGTTGCCTGCGACTGCAAGTGATCGGAATCACTCCTGAGCTCCAGGGCGCCTTTGCTGACGCAATCGTTGTACCTTCTAACCGCGTCGTTCCGACGCAAAGCTTGTCAATCGACCAAGCAGCCACCGTGGAGCCGCTGGCAGTCGGCCTGCAAGTCTCGAGACGTCTGGATGTGCGGGAGGACGACAGGGTCCTTGTTGTGGGGGCCGGGATGATCGGCCAGGCAGTGGCACAAGCGGCACGCGTCGACGGCGCGGAAGTCACCTTGTCAGACCTTGTTGAGGGACGGAGACGTATCGCAACGAACGCCGGCTTCGACGCCGTCGGGCCGGAGTTCGTCTCCGACTTAGGCCCCTTCGACGGCGCAGTCGACGCGGTCGGTACGTCGGTCACGGCAGAAGCGGCCATAGCTGCCGTTAAGAAGGGCGGCATCATCTGCTTCGTGGGGTTGGGGGTGCCCGAGGTGTCCATTCCTCTGTTCGAGGTCGTTGTCTCCGAGCGGACGATCGTCGGCTCGTTTGGCTATACGCACAACATCTTCAATGAGGCTGTCTCCCGCTTACGCGACGGCGAGCTCGACGTAGGTCCTCTGATCGGGGATGTAGTCGACTTCGATGACGCACCGCAAGCGTTCGAGGATCTAGCCACCCACGCGCGCCACGACGTCAAGATCCTCGTCTCCACCGGAGCGGAACCGCCTAACTAAGGGCTTACTGGGTCCACTCCTCGACTGCGGCCACCAGCCGCGAGACACCCTCTCGCAGCACGTCGATGTCGGAGGCGAGCGAGACTCGAACCATGCCTCGGCCGGCGGCTCCGAACGTCTCGCCGGGCGCAACAGCCACTTGCTTATCGGTCAAGAGCCGCTTGCAGAACGTGTAGCCGTCCAAGCCCGTGCTCTGGGTATTGACCATGGTGAAGAAGGATCCCTTGGGCACCGAGATCAAAAGCCCGGCCTCCTCCAGCAGGTCCACCGCGACATCGCGCCGCTTTCGGTAGGAATCACGCATCTCGGCGACGCACGTCTGGTCTCCGTCCAGCGCCGCCTGAGCGGCCTTTTGCGACACCGCGGTAGCGCAGCTCGTGACGGCCTCCTGAATCTTGGCGATCAGGTTGGCGAGCTCCGGGGTGGCTGTCGTGTATCCGAGGCGCCAGCCGGTCATGGCGTAGCTCTTCGACACCGAGAAACAGCTGATGACCCTGCCGGCGGGATCGAGCGCGCCCGGGCTCGTGTGCTCGCCCTCGAAGATGATCCGCTCGTAGCACTCGTCCGATACGACATAGAGATCGTGTTTCTCGGCGATCTCGAGTATGGCCTCGATCAACCGGCGGTCGAACACCGCCCCAGTGGGATTGGCCGGCGTGTTGATCATGACCGCTTTGGCCTTGGGGCTCGAAGAAGCCAGCTCGTCGAGTGCGTTTAGATCCGGCTCGAATCCGCGATCCGGGAGCAGCGGGTAGCGGACCGCGGTCCCTTCGTTGAGGGCCACCATCATCTCGAAATTCGGCCAGGAGAGATCGGGGATGAGAACCGACTCGCCGGGATCGACCAAGACCATCAGCGCCTGGCTGAGGGCATTGACAGCTCCCGTTGTGATCACGACCTGCTCCGGAATCACCTGAATGCCGTTCTGGTCCGACAGCTTGCGGACCATCGACTCGCGGACCTCCAGCAGGCCGCGGTTCGGTGTGTACTTGGTGTAACCGCTTGCCGCCGCCTGCGCGGCGGCCTCGATGATGTGGCTCGGCGTGCTGAAGTCCGGCTCGCCCGCCTCGAGGCGTAGGACGTTCGCCGTTCTATCGGCGAGGTCCATGATCTCGCGGATCCCGGACCCCTCCATCGAGGCTCGTCTGGCTACCGGCTTCATCTGATCACCTCACGACCTTCTCCCGCGATCAGCGCTTCCACCTCAGAAGGCTCGACGCGCAGTTGATCACCGTACATCCCCAATTTCAGCGCGGCCATAGCCAAGCCTCGTACTACCCCGGACGGAATGTCGCGGTCGAGCACACCGATCGCGACGCCGGCGGCGAAAGCGTCGCCTGCCCCGATGCGGTCCACCACGTCGGCTGGAAAGCTCGGGGCAGAGCCGTGCCCGTCGTCCGTCAACCAGGCAGCGCCTTCTGCACCCCTCGTGAGGATCACTGTTCCTCCGCCGACCGTCTCACGCATACCCTCCAGCACACGGTTCGCATCACCTCGTATCCCGAAGACGTCGCCTGCGTCCTCGTCGGTGACGATGACGACGTCGGCCCCCTTCGCCAAGTCACTGAGCGTGGCTTTGGCGGCATCGGCCGACCACAGCCGGGCTCGATAGTTGATGTCGAGCACACAGGTACGTGCCCGCTCCACCACCTCGAGGGCCAGGTCGCGGCAGGAGTCCGAGAGGGCCGGGGTGATGCCGGAGATGTGCACCACACCTGCTTGCTCTACTTCATCCCAGGCGACATCGTCACGGCTCATCGCACTGGCGGCCGAGTCAGTCCGGTCGTAAATGACGGTGGTGGCACGGGGCGCCGGTGCCAACTCGACGAAGTAGGTACCCATCCTCTGATCCTCAGTCCAGCGCACGTGCGAGATGTCCACTCCGTGACCGGCTATCTCACGGGCCGCTCTCCGTCCGAGAGGGGAGACAGGGAGCCGCGACAGCCAAGCCGCCGATCTGCCCATCCGAACGGCAGCGATAGCAACGTTCGCTTCCGCTCCGGCCACAGTCACGTCGAGCGTGGGCGAGTCTTCGAGCCTCGAGCCGGGAGGTACCGAGAGGCGGAGCATTGCCTCTCCGACGGTAACGAGGTCGTGGCTCATGCGATCGCCCTCATGAGCGCCTCGCCGAGCGCGGCGATGCGTGCGACGTCTCCCGTTTCCAGAGCATCCGAGGGGAAGAGACTGGAGCCAACGCCCACCGCCGCAGCTCCGGCTTGCAGGTAGTCGGCCCCGTTTTCGGGGTTGACGCCGCCGGTCGGCACGAGCGGCACAGGGCCGAGTGAGGCGAGGATGGCCCGCAAGTAGTCGGGTCCACCGAGGGCGTCCGCGGGGAAGACCTTGACGGCGTCGGCGCCAAGCGCGACAGCCTCCCGTATCTCGGTCGGTGTCGCTGCTCCCGGGATGATGAAGAGTCCGCGTTGCCGAGCAGCTCCGAGAACATGAGGATCGGTCACAGGTGAGACCAGGAACTCCGCGCCGGCATCGGAGGCAGCCGCCACCTGGTCTTCGGACAGCACCGTGCCGGCGCCTACGGCCACTCCCGGTAGCGTTTCTCGAAGCCGCGTGATGCCCTTCTCGGGCTCTTCGGAATCAAAGGTGACCTCGAGCACCCCAATGCCGGCCGATACCGCCGCCTCCGCGATCTTCGGGAGGTGCTGTGGTGGGCAGCCTCGAATAATCGCGATGACACGGACATCATGCTGATCGCCGATATCTAGGCCCCTCGCCATGTCCATCGGATTGTACGGGCGAGCGGTCGGCACGGTCCGTCGATAGTCTCGGTTCGACGGCAATGGATGTGTTCAGGGCCCTCGAGAGAGAGGATCACGAGAGGGTCGTCTTCGGGTTTGACTCACGCACCGGCCTCCGGGCCATCATTGCCATTCATTCGACTGCCCGCGGCCCGGCATTGGGAGGGACGCGGTTCTATCCCTATCGGAGCGAGGAAGGAGCACTAGACGACGCGCTCGATCTCGCGCGAGCCATGACCCTCAAGTCCGCCGCCGCGGAGCTGCCTCTGGGGGGCGGCAAGGCGGTGATTATGGGCGACCCGGCGCAAGACAAGACCGAAGCGCTGTTGGAGGCGTACGGGAGGTTCGTCGACAAACTTGGTGGCAGCTATCTCACCGCCGAGGACGTGGGCACGACGGTTAAGGACATGAAGGTGGTGAGGACGCAAACGCCATACGTGACCGGTTTGCCCGTCAAGGACGGGGGATCCGGAGACCCCTCGCCGGCGACCGCGGTCGGGGTAATGGCAGCGATGAAGGTCGTAGCCGAGCGCCTCTGGGAGAACTCCGAGCTCGGTGAGCTCCGAATTGCTGTTCAAGGGGTAGGCAAGGTCGGGTCCGCTCTAGTCGAACTGCTCATCGAGGGGGGCGCCGAAGTGACCGTCGGCGACATCGATGGGGCGGCACTTGATGCGGTCTCGGCACGGGGCAATGTCAGCGTTCTTCCCGCCGAGGAGATCTTGTTCGCGCGGTGCGACATCCTCGCTCCCTGTGCGCTCGGGGGAGTGCTAAACCCTCAGACCATTCCCGGCCTGCAGTGCCAGGCGATCGTCGGAGCCGCCAACAACCAGCTCTCTTCCCCGTCGGACACCGACGAGCTGGCCGCCAGAGACATCCTCTACGCTCCCGACTTCATCGTGAACGCGGGCGGGATCATCAACATTGCGGAAGAGCTGAACGAGTACTCCTGGGAACGGGCACAGTCCCGTATCTCGGCGATCGGCGAGACCACCCGTCAAATCCTCGATCTGGCCGAGCGGGACCAGGTAAGCGCTCACGCGGCGGCAGTCAGCTATGCCCAGCGACATCTGCATCCTCCCGACGCAGTGTCGTAACAAAGGCGGGGGAGGTTCCCTGCCAGGGAACCCAACTGTTATGTTTCACACCAGGGGAGTGACATCCCAGGCTCATAAGAGGAGGACCTATGAGATTGAGGATTGCACCACTTCGCAGAGGATCACCAATTGCGCTAATGGCGGCTCTGGCTCTAATAGTTGCCGCGTGCGCGGGGGAGGAAGTCACTCCCACCCCCCAGCCACCCGTTGAGACCCAGCCGCCGGCTGCGACCCAACCGCCCGAGACCCAGCCACCGGCGGTCGAGAAGGCCAAGATCGTGGTGTCGCTGTCGGACACGGTCAGTGTGATCGAGCCGCATACGTTCCGGACGACATCCGCTTACTGGGTGACGGACGCGCTGTACGACCCGCTCCTCAGCCAGATCTTCGAAGAGACTGAAGGCCAGTGGTTAGGCTCCACGACCCATGAGGGGAGAGGGGCCGTGTCGTTCGAGGCCTCCGACGACTTGCTCACCTACACGTTCACGATCCGCGATGGCCACAAGTTCGCCAATGGCGAGCCGGTGACCGCCGAGGACTACAAATACGTGTTCCAGCGCTCGATCGAGTCGGCGGCCGACCAGGGGGAGGGCTACATCGGATTGCTGCTCCCGTTTGTCGGAATCGACTCGGCGGACCAGCTACAGGTCATCGACGACAAGACTTTCGTCATCACGCCGAGCCTCGCCAGCCCGCTGTTCGAGCGATTCATGACGTTCCAGGTGTTCGGTGCCCTGGACAAAGACTTCCTGGAGTCGGTGGCCACGGAGGACGATCCCTGGTCTTTCCGAGCCATGGACCAGGCCGGAGCGGGATCGGGTCCGTACACGATGACCGGAGAGTGGGATCCGGATACGCAGCTCGAGCTGGCGCCTAACCCCAACTACTGGAACGCGGACGCCGTCGCCAACGGCGGGATCATCGTTCGCAATGTTCCCAACGCCGACTCCCGCGCGCAGCTGCTGCTAGCGGGCGAGCTCGATCTCGCCACGGGTCTGCCGCCCCAGCTTCTCACCGAGCTGGAGGCCGACCCGAACGTGACGGTCTACGCGGCGCCGACCAGCGGGGTCGAGTATCTGGGCATGAACGTCAACATCCCGCCGTTCGACAACCAGGACTTCCGGCAAGCGATCGCCTACGCGGTGCCCTATCAGGCGCTGCTGGACCAGGTCATGTTTGGGTTTGCGTCCTATGCCGGCACCCCCGTGCCGACCCATATGGATACGTTCGCCGGCAAAGGGCCAACACTCGACCTCGAGAAGGCGCAAGCCTTCGTCGACGCCTCCGGTGTCGACGTGAGCGACCTGGCGATCACGCTGACGGTGCGAGAGTCGCGTTCGACCAATCAGGAGGCGGCGGTGCTCATCCAGGACAGCCTGCGCCAGCTTGGGATCACGATGAATATCGACATCATTCCCGACGCCGATTTCGCCACCAAACAGGCCGCCGGCGAGCTACCGATGCAGATCCACGACTGGTACTCATGGGGGGAGGATCCTTTCTATCAGATGACCTTCCTCACCACCTGTGGGTCATTCGCCAACTATGCACTGTGGTGTAACGATGACTACGACGCCCTGGTCCAACAGGGCGTTCGGACCGCGGATCTGGCCGAGAGAGACCGTATCTCCGCCGAGGCGCAGGACATCTTCCTGGCCGAGATGCCTTGGGCTACCCTGTGGGCGACGGACAGGACCGTGGCGGTCCGCTCCTGCATCACGGGTGTCGAGCGCGGCTACACGAACATCTCGTCGTTCTGGCGGCTGGACAAGTCCGGTTGCTGAGACCGGTGGCATAGAGGCCGACCAGCGACGCGGCCGTACAATTGAGTACGGCCGCGTCCGCGGCGTCACGAGATGTTGCGATACTTGACCAGGCGAGTGGCGATATCCCTGCTGACCATTGCGGGGATCATCGTGATCGTGTTCTTCATCGTCCGGATCCTCCCGGGAGACGGCGCCAGGCTGCGGGCGGGCCCGTACGCCAGCCCGGAGCGGGTGGAAGCCATCGCCGAGAGGTCCGGGCTGGATGACCCGATCGGTGAGCAGTTCGTCAACTACGTCGGCAACATTGCCATCGGCAGTCTCGGTATCTCTATCCGAACGAACGACCGCGTCGAGGAGGAGCTGCTCCGTCGGCTGCCTGCTTCGCTGGAGCTGGCGTTCTACGCGGTGCTGGCGGCGACGCTTGTCGGCGTTCCACTTGGTATCTGGGCGGCCGCGAAGAAGGGCACGGTGGTGGACGGGGGCGCCCGTGTCTTCGCCGTGCTCGGCTCGTCGATGGCTCTCTTCTGGCTCGGTCTATTGCTCATCTATTTCTTGTTCTTCAGGTTGGGGTGGTTCCCCGGCCCGGTCGACCGATTACCGATTGGAACTACCCCACCGGAAACCATCACCGGCTTCTACACCATCGATGCCCTGCTGCGGGGTCAGCCGGGCCTTGCAGTTGAGGCCTTCCGCTACCTCGCGCTTCCCGTGATAACGCTGGCCTTCATCCTGGCCGCCCCAATTCTCAAGATGGTCCGACAATCGATGATCGAGACAATGGATCAGGATCATGTGCGGACGGCGCTGGCCATGGGAGTTCCGCGACGGAGGATCCTGTTCGTCGACGGTTTCCGCAATGCGTTGCTTCCGATCGTGACGGCGATCGGAATCGTCTTCGGCTACATGCTGGGCGGCAACATCATCGTCGAGTTCCTGTTCTCTTGGCCGGGTGTGGGGAGGTACGCCTACCTGGCGATCCAGAACAACGACCTCGACGCGCTGCAAGGGTTCGTGATCATGGTGGGCGTGTTGTATGTCGTGCTCAACGTCCTGATCGATGTCGTTTACGCCTGGATCGATCCTCGCATCCGGCTCGGCGGCAAGGCGGCAGTGTGAGCGTCACGACGCCCCGACCCACTCCGGAAGCCGACGCACGGTTTGTAGCTCCGGAGATCGAGGAGGCAGAGGAACAGCGTTCGATCTTTCGACGCCGGCCGCTGCTTGTCGTCGGCCTGGTGATCCTCGGCACCTACATCCTGCTGGCGATTGTCGGCCCGTCCTTCGTCCGTGACCCGCTCCTCACGAACCCGAGCAACGCCTTGGCGCCCCCGTCGGCCGAGTACTGGTTCGGCACCGACAACTTCGGACGGGACGTGTTCGCCCGCGCCGTTCACGCGGCTCGCCTCGACCTTGCGATGGGGGTAGTGATCGCGGTGTCTGCCATGATCGTTGGCTCGTTGATCGGGGTGGTCGCCGGCTACTGGGGCGGGTTTGCCGACGAAGGCATCATGCGGATCACCGACATCATCCTCGCGTTCCCGGGCTTCGTCTTGGCTCTGATCATCGTGGCCACGCTCTCCGACACGATCCCCAATGTCGTCATTGCGGTCTCGATCGCTTTCATTCCGTACTTCATCCGACTGACCCGCGCCCAAGTCCTTTCCGAGCGGGAGCTCGAGTACGTCGACGGGGCCAAGCTGGCGGGAAATCGGCCCTGGCGGGTGGCCTTCCGCCACGTCATGCCCAACTCATTGAGCCCCTCGTTCGTCCAGGCAACGCTGGTAGCCGGCTGGGGAATTCTCACTGTGGCGGGTCTTGCGTTTCTCGGAGTCGGTATCACGCCCCCCACCCCGGAGTGGGGAGTCATGGTCGCCGACGGCGCCAGCGACGTGCTCACCGGCCAGTGGTGGACCGCGCTGTTCCCCGGGGCGATGATCGTGCTGGCAGTGATGGCCTTCCACTTCATCGGCGACGAGCTTCAGGGAGAGACCAGCTGAGCCTCCTCGAGGTCTCCGGGCTTGCTGTCGGTGTGAAGGGAAGCCCCTTCGACCTTCTCAGAGATGTCGGCTTTCGGGTCGCACGGGGCGAGGTGCTGGGTCTGGTTGGCGAGTCGGGCTCGGGGAAGACGATCGCTTCGCTGGCCACCATCGGTCTCTTGCCGCCAGGCATCGAGCTCCGTCGTGGATCCGTCCTACTCGAAGGTGAAGAGCTAGTGGCCGACGGCGAGGTCAGCAGGAGGCCCGGTGAGCTCACGATGATCTTCCAGAACCCGGTGAGCTCGCTGAATCCCACGATGCGGGTGGGTAAGCAGGTGGGGAGGGTGCTGGAGCTGCAAGGGTTCAAGAAGTCGGACGCGTCCCATGAGGCGATTGACATGCTTTCCCGGGTCGGAATTCCAGGCCCGGAGAGAGTCGCCCGCGCTTACCCTCATCAGCTGTCCGGAGGGATGTGCCAACGGGTCATGATTGCCATGGCGCTCGCCTGCCGGGCCAAGCTGCTGATCGCCGATGAGGCGACGACAGCCCTCGACGTGACGATCCAGGCCCAGATCTTCGATCTCATCCGCGACCTCGTCGCCGAGACATCGTGTGGCGTGCTCTTCATCACCCACGACCTGGGCGCGGTCGCGGAGATGTGCGACCGCGTTGCGGTCATGTACGGCGGTCAGGTCATGGAGACGGCCACGAAGGCCGAGTTACTACGCAATCCCCGGCATCCATACACGCAATTCCTGCTCGAGTCCGTCGAGCGCGACGTCGATCCCCACGTCGAGGATCCGGGCGTGAACTTCGCCCTGCGTGGTTGTCGGTTCGGGCATCGCTGTCCCTTCGCCTTCCCTGCTTGTGCCGATTTCCCGCCTCTCTACGATGTCGGCGCCGACCACCAGTCGGCCTGCTTCCTGCACGCAGAGGAACCCGTTGGTGCTCCTTGAGGTCCGAGACCTACACAAATCCTTCGGATCGGGAAAGACCGCCCTGCCGGCCGTCCGTGGGATCGACCTGGATATCCAGCGCGGACAGACGGTCGGGCTGGTGGGTGAGTCCGGCTGTGGCAAGACGACCCTCGGCCGCGTCGTAGTCGGCCTTTACAAGCCCACCTCTGGTCAGATCACGTTCGACGGTCAAGAAATGGCCGGCCAGCTGGGAGCTGCTGCCTATCGAAGACGGGTCCAGATGGTGTTCCAGCACCCGATGCAGTCCCTTAATCCGAGGTATCGCGTCGGGACCACGCTGCGTGAGCCCCTCAAACTGCTCAATGCCGCCCAGCCGTCTGAGATCGACGATCGAGTCGACGAGGTCCTACGACTGGTGGGCTTGGGACCCGCTTACCGAAGCCGCCGACCGCGGGAGCTTTCCGGAGGCCAGCAACAGCGGGTGGCGATCGCCCGAGCTTTGATCCCCGGACCCGACTTGGTCGTGCTCGACGAGCCCACTTCGAGCCTGGATCAGTCCGTGCGTGGACGAATAATCGCTCTGCTCCGGTCGATCCAGGAGGAAAGAGGCGTCGCCTATCTCTTCATCAGCCACGACCTCAGCACAGTGCGTCGCATCGCCTCGGTCGTGGCAGTCATGTACCTAGGCCGCATCGTCGAGATCGCCCCGACGGAGGCGGTTTTCGAATCGCCGCAACACCCTTACACGAAGGCGCTGCTCTCGGCCGTTCCGACGATGGACCTCGACACCGGCCGTGAGCGGATCGTGCTTCCCGGCGAGACGCCCAGCCCGCTCAATCTGCCCGTCGGCTGCTCGTTTCAGGAGCGTTGTCCGCTGGTCCACGATCGCTGTCGAAACGAGTACCCGCAGCTGGAATGGATCGACGACGAGTCGGCGGTTGAGTGCTTTGCGGTCCAGAGTGGGATGACTTGACGTCGCTCAGGCCATGACCCGTTGGACCTCTTCCGGGTCGAGATATACGCGAACGCTCTCGATTCGATTACCTCTCAGCTCGATGACCTCGGTGAACTCGATCTCATAGAGCTTGCCGCCGGGATTCGTACCGGTGCTTTCGAACTCCACCACGGCCACTTGCCCGTCGGTGACGAGCGACTTGATCGCCATCTCCTCATCCGGGAGCAACTCGAAGAGTTCTTGAATGTGCGAGCGGATCTCGTCGATGCCCTCGGTCCAGTCGGAGAGGGCACTCCAGTAGCGAGCATCGTCGATATAGAGGGCGGCGAGCCCGTCGAGATCTTTGGCGTTGTACGCCGCGACCAGGTCCGATACGAGGGTCCTGGCCGATTGGCGGTCGTCAGGCATGCTCCTACCAGAGTTGGGGCCGCGTCGCGAACTTATCATGCGGGCCGAAAGGGGACACAAGTGACGGGTAGGCAGATCGGATTGGTGCTGGGCAGCGCCATTGCTCCCGAGCAGCTTCCGCCCGCCGCTCGGACGGCGGAGGAGTCAGGTTTCGACGAGGCCTGGCTGGCGGAGGACTTCTTCTTCACGGGGGGCGTGTCGGGCGCCAGCATCGTGCTGGGAAGCACCAGTGACCTCGCCGTCGGCATGGGGGTCGTGTCGGCGGTAGCGCGCCATCCCGCGCTTCTGGCGATGGAGATCTCTACCCTCTCCCGAGCGTTCCCCGGGCGACTCGTGGCCGGGATCGGGCTCGGCGTTCCGGCCTGGGTGAGGCAGATGGGACTTCATCCCCCTTCGCCCCTCAGCGCGCTGCGGGAGTGCGTGTCATCCGTGAGGGCGTTGCTGCGGGGAGAGGAGATCACCGTCGAGGGAAGAACCTTCACGTTCGATGCGGTCAAGCTGACCCACCCCGAGCTGCAACCCACCCCGATGCACATGGGAGTGATCGGACCCAAGATGCTGCAGCTATCCGGCGAGATTGCGGACGGCTCCGTGCTGTCGGTCGGCGCAGGCGAGGCTTACCTGCGATGGGCCATTGATCAGATAAACCAAGGACGGGCCGTTGGAGACCGTACTGATGATCATCGCGTAACGGCCTTCGCCCTCTACTCGGTCGACCGTGACGGCGCCGCGGCGAGAAACGCCGTGAGGGGACCGCTCGCGTTTTACAAAGCCTCGGGAGGGCCAAACGCGCTGACGGATGCCGCCGGGATATCGGAAGAGCTTGAGAAACTTCGGGAGGAGGGAGGCGTAGACGCGGTAGCAGCCGGCATGCCAGACAGCTGGATTGATCGAACGACTATCGCCGGGACGCCGGCCGAATGCGCCGAGAGGATCGAGACGTTCTACGACGCGGGAGCGGACTCGGTCGCACTCTTCCCTATGCCCGCCACCGAAGCCAGTCGCATGGTGGCGCTCACCGCGGAAGAAGTGTTGCCGCGGCTCTGATCTCAGGTCCAGCCGGAAATGGCGAGTAGTACCTCCTTGGAGGTCTCAGAGTCGAGATCGCGCAGGGGAGGGCGGACCTTCCCGCCCTTGAGGCCCTGGGCATCCATGGCCGTTTTTACGGCAGCGACGTTGTTGGCGCTCCCGTCCAGAGCGCGGATCTCCTCGAACCAGAGGCAGGTTTCTCTGAGCTTCATGGCCGCTTCGTACTCGCCGGCGCGGAGAGCGTCGAACAGACTCAGGGCGAAGCCGGGAGCGAAGTTGGCCAGGCCCGAAGTGAACCCCTCGGCTCCGGCCAGGTGGAAGAAAGGCGCCCAGCGCTCCGCCAGTCCGCAAGTCCACACCGCGTCTCCTGCGCCGCAGGACCCGGCGAAGGCGTTGACGTCCGGGTCGCCGTACTTGACACCGGCTGCTCCGTCGGAGGCCGTCAGCTCGGCGAGGAGGTCGTCCGAAGGCCAGCCGCCCCGCCTATAGAAGACGGCGGGCACGGGCGAGGCCTCAATGAGCCTCAGGTAGTAGGCCCGGAGACCTTCTTCGGAAACAGACGTGGGATGGGGCGGCATCAGCAGGACGCCGTCGCCGCCGACGTCCTCGGTACGGCGGAGCATCTCCATTGCGGCGGAAAAGCCCTGCCCAACCCCAGGCGCCACACGCATCGAGTCACCAGAGAAGGCGACGCAGGTCTCTACCGCCGAGGTCCACTCATCCAAGGACAACGAGTTGAACTCGCCCGTGTTACCGCAGGGGTACAGCAGCTTGACGCCGGCCGCGGCGAGGAACTCGATATTGCCCTTGAGGCCTCCCACGTCAATCGCGCTGAGATCATCGCTGAAAGGCGTAACCGGAGTCACGCCCACCCCTCGCATCGCCTCACGAAAGAGCTCTCCCGGCATCGCCTTATCCTGGCATTCCGCGGCCGGGAAGGAAGCTGTGGTCAGAGCGGTGCTTCATCCACTTCGCCCTCCAGGCCTGCTGGAGGCGCTTCGTTCGGTTCCGGCCTTGGAACTAGTGGTTCCCGAGGATGCAAACGGTGTGATGGCAGCTCTCGAGGGAGGCACTCCCGCGCTGATCACGTTCTACTGGGAAGACCGCTGGCTGGACACCGAGCTTAAGTGGGTGCAGGCAGTCTCAGCCGGCCTCGAGCAGTTCCCGACCACTGAGCTTGAGGAACGAGACATCCGGCTGACCTCGGCTCGTGGTGTACACGCCCCGACCGTCGCCGAGCATGCCCTTGCGTTGCTGCTCGCCTTGACTCGGAGTGTCGGCAGGGCAGTCCGCGACGCAGGCGAGCACCGCTGGCAGTCGTACCCTTCCTATGAGCTCTCTGACCTAACGATGGGCGTTGTGGGGTTGGGGATGATCGGCGAGCGGGTCGCTGCGCGAGCCGTATGTCTCGGAATGCGTGTGGTCGGTGTGAAGCGAAACCCGAATGACTACACAGGCATCGCCGAGCGGGTGTATGGGCCAACTGAGATCATCCAACTGTGCCAGGAAGCAGACGTTTTGGTAGCGGCTCTTCCCAACACCTCCGAGACTAGAGGCTTGCTGGGCAGGGAAGAGTTGGAAGCGATCGGCCCGGGCTGGTTCATAAACGTGGGGAGGGGCTCGGTCGTCGATGAGGAAGCACTCATCGAAGTTCTGTCCGACGGGCCACTGCACGGGGCCGGCCTGGACGTCTTCGCCACGGAGCCGCTCCCCGACGATTCACCCCTCTGGGAGATGGAGAACGTGGTTATGACGCCGCACAGCGCCTGGGTCTCCGACCGGCTGCCGGGGCGACTCGCCGAGCTAATCGCTCGGAACGTGGCGGCTTATCAAGGTGAGGGCGAGTGGGTCAACCTGGTCGTCTGACGGCACATCAATCGATACGATCGGGCCGGTTCCGTACTATGCCGGTGTGTCCAGCGACGAGACCCGCCCCGTCATCGACAGTCTCTACGAGGCCTACTTCGCCGGCGATCAGAGGGCGATGCTGGCCCTGATGAGCGACGACATCGAGGTCCGATTTCTCGGGCAGGCGCTCGTGCACGGGATCGACGAGGCCCGCCGCTTCTTCGCCTTCTCGGGTGCCCGCCTCACGGACCTGGACTTCCGCATCCAGCGGAAAATCATCGACGGCGAGTGGGCAGCGGTGCTGTGGGAGGAGACGGCTGTCACCGCCGACCGCAAGCCGTGGGAAAACCACGGTGTAGACGTCTTCCGAGTCGTTGGCGGAGAGATCGTCCTATTGCACGAGAACAACGACGTCCGGCTCGTCCACCAACACTTTCCACGCTACGAGAACGGCTCGTAGTCCATCTCAAAGCCGAAAGCTCTCGGTCCCACCACCGCCAAGGCTTTTTCGGTACGGAGCAGCTCCGGGCAGGGGAGGACAAGAACGTCCGCGCGGAGGCCGTAGCGGACCAGCTCCGTCGTTATCGGCTGCGAGTCGTCAGTGCCCACCAGGGTGATGAGATCCGGTACTACGACCTGAGGCTCGCCGCCTTCCCAGATCACGAGGTTCTCGTTCTGGAAATCGATCCGAATTTGCCTCCCCTGGTCATCACCGACGCCCTCCACGGTGATGCTGCCCTTGGCAAACCCTTGTGTCGTCCGACGCGAAACGTCGACGACCTTGCCCCGGAGATAGCGACGACCGCCGGTGAGATCCGTGACCGCCTGCACAGGATCGCGGCTGGCACGCCGGGCCTCGAGAACCTGGCGGCCGATGGAATGGGCGAGGCGCAGCGTGTTGGGAATTATCGTCCGGCGGCAATGGGCCCCGTCCATCACGGCCGTGGCGAGGCCCGCGTGTCCGCCCATCTCGATCGTCACCGAACGCGCCAGCTTCTCGAGCCAGGAGGCGTCGAGGACGGGTGAGAACACCACCCTGTTGTTCCGTTCATCCGCGATCGCGGACGGGAAGGCAGGGCCCCCGTAGATCAGGTAGGTGATCATCTGAAGCTCGGGAAAGGCCCTTCCCATGCCGTCGCCGTCCACTACCGGGATTCCGAGTAGAGCAGAAACCACCAAGGGAGCCATCGAGTTGCCCCCACCCATCTCGAAAGGAGCGATCGCATCGAATTTCCGGCCCAGGTACTCCTCGAGCGCCCGCACCGCGTTCGTTTCCTCCTCGCCCTGCGCGATCTTCTCGTAGCTGACGACCGGTGAGCCCATGCCGCCGGTCGACACCAACAGGTCCGAGTCCCGGACTTCCGTGGGGTCGATGACCTCAATACGACGTCCAGCGCGCACGTGGCGGCGGACGCGGAGGAATCCGAGATACGGGTTGCCGCCGCCGCCGGTTCCCAGGATGGCGGCGCCGATCGAGATGGGAGCTAGATCCTGCTCGGTGATCTCCCACATACCGCTTCCTCGAGGCGAATCACGACGCTAGTCGGGCTCGGTCGGGAGCCCTTGTTCTCGATCCCTAGTATCCGCGGACCGAGCTGACAGCTGACAGGAAATGCGATCGGTAAAGGACTTTCGTTCGGCTTCGGGCAAGGCCGAAGCTCTCGATTGGCTCGACCAGCTGGGCTCCGACGCGCAAGTTCTCGCCGGCGGCACCGACGTCATGATCCAGTACCCCCGCGGGGAACTCAGCCCCGAAGTCCTGCTGCACATCGAGCGGATTGACGAGCTCCGTGGCATAGAGAGCAACGGACGGATCCAGCTCGGGGCCCTCACCACCCACTCCGACCTGGCTCAGAGCCCGCTGGCGGCCACCCGTTTCCCGGCTCTATCGGAGGCAGCTCGCACGGTGGGTGGGTGGCAGACGCAGGCGGTCGGGACCGTCGGCGGAAATCTATGCAATGCCTCGCCTGCTGCTGATCTCGTGCCGCCGCTGCTGGTGGCCGACGCTCAGGTCACACTCGAGAGCGTCGAGCAACAGCGAACGATGCCTCTGCGGGATTTCATCCAGGGACGTCGGCAGACGGCGCGCGCACCGAATGAGCTTCTTACCGGCATCTCAGTTGAGCCAATCTCAGACAACGAAGGCGAGGTCTACCTGAAGGTCGGACGGCGGGGAGCTATGGAGGTCGCCATCGTGGGGCTGGCCGCCCGGCTGGCGTTCGACCCGGAGGGGACGATCAGGGACGCCCGCGTCGCGGTCTGCTCGGTGGCACCGAAGCCATACCGGGCTACCGCCGCCGAGACGGCGTTGATCGGAACGCGCGCCGACAAACCGAACGCCGACGCCGGTGAGCTTCTCGCCGAGAGCACTTCTCCAATCGACGATGCTCGTTCCCTCGCTTCGTATCGAATGGCGGTAATGGCGCCACTCCTGGTGCGAGCGATCGCAATCTGCCAAGACCGCGCGGCATAGGGGGGCCCGGTTGGAGCTGGACATCACAGTCAACGGACAGCGCAAGACGGTTGACGTCGCACCCGACGAGACCCTTCTGCACGTGCTTCGCGAGCGCCTCTCCTTGACCGGTACCAAAGAAGGATGCGACGAGGGGGAGTGCGGTGCCTGCACAGTCCTCGTCGACGGACGGCCCGTCGATTCGTGCATCATGGCCGCACTGGCTGTCAATGGAGCGGAGATTCTCACCGTCGAGGGTCTGGGATCGAGTGACGATTTGAGCTCGCTGCAAAGAGCCTTCATCGATACCGGCGGCGTCCAATGCGGCTTCTGCACGCCGGGGTTCGTCGTCACGCTCACTGCCCTGGTGGAATCCAACGCCTCTCCGACCGAGGACGAAATTCGCGAGGCGCTGTCGGGGAATCTCTGCCGCTGCACCGGCTACAGCCAGATCATCGACGCCGTGTTACTAGCGACGGGTGCTCCATGACGATAGGGACCAGCGTCCCGCGCAGCGACGGAGCCGCCAAAGTCTCCGGCGACGCGGTCTACACCGTCGACGTCGAAGTTCCAGGCACGCTCCACGCCAAGCTCCTCCGATCGCCGGTGGCTGCCGGCCGCATTACGCGCCTAGATACGACCGAGGCACAGCAGATGCTGGGCGTGTGGTCGGTCCTCACCGCCAAGGATGCTCCGAGCACTCGCTACGGGCTGGTCGTCAAGGATCAGCGGATCTTCGCCGACGGCTACGTCACCTTCGAGGGCGAGCCCCTTGCTGCGGTCGCGGCCGACAGTCCGGCTATCGCCCGCGCGGCCGTAGCTGCCATCTCGCTCGAGATCGAGGAACAGGAGCCGGTGACGGACCTCGATGAAGCGCTTGCCGAGCAGGGCCGGCTCGTCCATCCAGACCCGGATGAGCTATCGGCCTCCCAGGAGTTCCCGCGCTACGGCAACGTGTGCGGTGAGCTCCTTTCCGATCCCCAGGGTGTCGATGAGGCCTTCGCTCGTGCGCATACGATCGTCGAAGAGGAGTTTCGCGCCCAGCGTCAATATCAAGCCCATCTCGAGGTGCGCGGAGTCCTTGCCGAATACACGTCAGGCCGGTACACGATCCACGTCTCGCACCAGTACCCGTTCAACGTTCGGGATCGGCTGGCCGAGGCCCTCGGCATTCGTCCGTCCGACATCCGAGTGGTCGGTCACCACATCGGTGGCGGCTTCGGCGCCAAACTCGACATCACGATCGAGCCTCATGCGGCTCTTTTGGCTAGGGCGAGCGGCCGACCGGTCAAGCTGGTTCTCGACCGGACCGAGGACCTGATCACCGCGCCGAGCCGTGAGGACGCCCTTTGGAGGCTCCGCTCCGCGGTTAGCGAGGAGGGCGAGATACTCGCCCGAGTGATCGACGTGCGGCTCGATGCCGGCGCCGCGGCTACCGACGCCCCTTACCTCTGCTCGATTCCTTTCCTGGTTGCCGGGGCGCCCTACCGGACCGGACCGACCCGCGTTACTTCCCGAGCCGTATATACGAACACTGCTCCTACAGGCGCATTTCGAGGAGTGAGCGGAACCCATACCGTTTTTGCTCTCGAACGACACATGGATCACATCGCACGAGAGCTCGGAGTGGATCGAAGAGAGCTGCGACGCCGGAACCTGCTCGGCGACGGAGACCGGTTGCTCAACGGCCAGGAGCTGCCCGACGCCTCCATTCTGGGTGAGGCTTTTGAGCGGATCGAGGAGGCGGCCCCATGGGCAGCCCTTGGGAAGGGCGCAAACCGCGGCGTGGGAATCGCGGCTTGTGTCTGGCTCACCAACCCGATGCCAGGTTCCGTAGTCCTCAAGCTCCATGAAGACGGAACCCTCGGAGTGGTGACCGGCGCCACTGACAATGGATCGGGAGCGGTCGCCATGGGCGTCACCCAAGTGGCGGCGGCCGAGATGGGCATGGAGCCTACCGACGTAGTTGTGTCCTTCCCTGACACTGATGCCGCGCCCTACGACGCCGGCTCGCAGGGATCCCGCACCACCCATGTTGTCGGGAGGGCCACTCACGAAGCCGCGGCCGTTTTACGCGAGAAGGTCTATGAGGTGGCAGCCCAGCTGCTCGAGGCGGCTCCCGGGGACCTCGAACTCCACGACGGAAGCGTGAGAGTCAAGGGGGTGCCGGACTCGGACCTAAGCCTGGCCGAGGTGGCCAGCGCGGCGACTTTCATCCACGGGGGGCCCCTCGCGGCTACCGGCTCGTATGCAACCCCAACGCCCAGCTATGACCCGACCTGCGCCTCCGGGCTTCTCTTTCCGACCTTTCCCACCCCCACCTACCACGTACACGTCGCCGAAGTCGAGGTCGATCCCGTCACCGGCGGCGTGACAGTGCTGCGCTACCTCGTGGCCCAGGAAGTGGGCAAGGCGATCAATCCGGACGGCGTTATTGGTCAGATCCAGGGTGGCGTCGCGCAGGGCCTTGGCTACGCCCTCTACGAGGGGCTTCGTTTCGGCGCCGACGGTCGCTACGAACAGCGGACGTTGGAGACATACCGGCTGCCGGTGGCGGTCGATACACCACGCACCGAGGTGATCCTGCTCGAGCATCCCGATGAGGCCGGGCCCTTCGGAGCCAAGGGAGTGGCAGAGCCACCGATCGTTCCCGTGGCTGCCGCGATCGGCAACGCGGTGGCCGACGCTATCGGCCGGCCGATTCGCGACATACCGATCACGCCCGAGAGGGTGCTCGAAGCTCTGGGCCGGCTTCCCGGGACCGAATCGCCGGCGTCGGCCTGAAGGAGAGCCCGCTTGCAGATTGGAATCGACGTAGGGGGGACCAATACCGACGCGGTGGTTATGGACGGTCGAGTGGTCTTGGGCGAGACGAAGACCCCGACCACGCCAGACGTCACCAGGGGCATAGTGACTGCGCTGACTGATCTGATGGGCGGGTCGGATCCGGAAGGCCCGATCCGCGGAGTGATGATCGGCACAACTCACTTCACCAACGCCGTTGTCGAAGCGAGACGGCTCATTCCCACCGCCGCCGTGCGCTTGGCACTCCCGGCCACTCAGGCGCTACCGCCGATGACCGACTGGCCGGAGCGCCTTCGCGAGGCGCTGGGACACCACGTGTACATGTGTGCCGGGGGGCACGAATTCGACGGACGGGTGATAGCCCCACTCGACATGGATGAGTTGGAGGAAGTGGCAGCAGATATGGAGTCCAAGGGTGTCCGCTCAGTCGCCATCTCGTCCGTTTTCTCGCCCGTCAACGGCGAGTTCGAAGAACAGGCAGCCGAGTTCCTTTCCGCGCGGATACCGGGGTTAGCCGTGAGCTTGTCCAACGAAATCGGACGGATTGGACTGCTGGAACGCGAGAACGCCACCGTCATGAATGCCTGCCTGCGGGAGCTGGCGGCTCAGATCGTGCATGCGTTCGAGACGTCCGTTTCGGAGCTCGGCATCGAAGCGCCCCTATTCATCAGCCAGAACGACGGAACTTTGATGAGCGCCGACTATACGGAGCAATACCCGGTCGCCACCTTCGCTTCCGGCGCCACCAATTCGATGCGCGGAGCGGCCTTCCTGTCCGGAGTGAGCGACTGCGTCGTTGTCGACATCGGCGGAACCACTACCGATGTAGGGATGCTCACCCGCGGTTTCCCGAGAGAGGCGTCCGTAGCTGTGGATATCGGCGGTGTCCGCACCAACTTTCGCATGCCCGATGTCCTGTCGATCGGTCTCGGCGGAGGCAGCATCCTCCATGCCGACGACGAGCTGGCGATCGGGCCCGACAGCGTCGGCTATCTACTTACCGAGCGGGCCCTGGTTTTCGGGGGCGACACCGTTACCGCCACCGACGTCGCCGTAGCCGCAGGGCTGGCCGAAATAGGCGATGGCGCTCTGGTAGCTGATCTCGATCAGGGCCTGGTTTCTGAGGCGGTTTCCCTGATGCAGCACCGGGTGTCGGAAGCGGTAGATCAGATGAAGACGGACGCCGCGCCGTTGCCCGTCGTTTTGGTGGGAGGAGGCAGCATCCTGGTCGGAGATAAGGTCGAGGGAGCGAGTCAGGTGATCCGTCCCGACCACTTCCCAGTCGCCAACGCAATCGGCGCTGCCATCGCTCAGGTGGGAGGCGAAACGGATCAGGTCTTTTCGCTCGATGGGATGACCCGGGAGCGGGCCATTGAGGAGGCCCGTTCCGCTGCGACCGCTCGGTCGGTCGAGGCGGGGGCCGACCCGGACACCGTCAAGATCGTCGACGTTGAGGAGGTACCCCTGGCGTATCTTCCGTCCAATGCCGTGCGGATCCGAGTCAAGGCCGTAGGCAATCTGCGGCTGCGCGGCTGAGGGCGTGCGCCTCTTCGGAGCCGACGAGCTCGATGACCTTGCCGTTGGCGCTGCCATCTTGGGAGCCGGTGGCGGAGGGGACCCTTACATCGGTCGCCTTGTCGCCCGCAACACGCTCGAGCAGTTCGGGCCGGTCGAGGTCGTTCCGGTCGAGGAAGTTCCCGACGACGCGCTCGTGGCGATGTCGGCCATGATGGGTGCCCCCACGGTGATGATCGAGAAGCTGCCCTCCGGGGACGAGTTGATCCGCGCCTTTGAGGCACTCCAGGACCGGCTGGGCCAGCCCATCACTCACACGGTTTGCGCCGAAGCCGGGGGCCTCAACTCCACGATGCCGTTCGTCACGGCCGCCCGCCTGGACCTGCCTCTGGTCGATGCCGACGGGATGGGAAGGGCGTTCCCAGAGGTGCAGATGTGCACCCCGACGATCTACGGGATATCGGCCACGCCCATGGCGCTGGCAGATGAGAAGGGCAACACCGCCGTCGTCGACGCGGTCGACAACCTGTGGACCGAACGGATCGCGCGGACGATCTGCATCGACATGGGCGCCTCCGCGCTGATAGCGCTTTACAGCCAGTCCGGGCAGGAGCTCAAGACGTCGATGATCCCGGGCACGTTGACCCTGGCGCAGGAACTGGGCAGCTTGGTGAACCGATCACGCGCCGATCACGCCGATCCCATCGAGGTGATACTCCGGCGGCTGAGAGGCTTTCGGCTGTTCGAGGGCAAGATCGTCGATGTCGAGCGGCGAACAGAGGCAGGTTTTGCTCGTGGCAGCGCTCGCCTGGAGGGATCCGCCGCCGACACCGGCCACACGCTGCGCATCGACTTCCAGAACGAGAACCTGGTGGCCGAGCGGGACGACGCAGTGTTAGCGACCGTCCCCGACCTGATCACAGTTCTCGACAGTGAAACCGGCGAGCCGATCACCACGGAGGAACTGCGTTACGGGTTCCGGGTGGTGGTCATAGGGGTTCCGTGCGATCCTAGATGGCGGACGGACGGAGGGCTCTCGCTGGTCGGTCCGGCCTACTTCGGTTACGACATCGAATACATTCCGGTAGAGGAAAGGTTCCGAAGCAAAGGGCGACAGGAGGTAACCCATGGCCGATAACGGACCGCTTACCGACAAGAACGCCCTCGTAACCAGCTCGTCGAGAAACCTGGGAGCTCAGATCGTGCGGAGCCTCGCGGCAGAAGGAGCGACCGTCGTCCTCAACTACCACGACTCCAAGGAGGCCGCCCTCGACATCGTCGAAGACCTGGAGGGGGACCATCTCGCTCTCTATGGCGATACCAGCACTCCAGACGGTGTCCGGGCCCTGGTCGGAAATGCCCTCGAGGCCCGGGGCCGCATCGACATACTCGTGAACAACTCCGGCCCGTTCTCGATGGATCCGTTCGCGGAGCTCGAAGAGAGCGAGTGGGATCGGATTTGGGACAGCAACGTCAAGGCTGCGTATCTCGCCACCCAGCTCGTCGTGCCCGGCATGCGCGAAGCCGGCTGGGGCCGCATCGTCAACATTTCGGCGGGTTCTGCCTTCTTGCGCAACCACTCGATCTATACCTTGGCGAAGGAGGCGATGATCACCCTCACTGAGGAGCTCGCCCTCGAACTCGGTCCCGAGATCAACGTCAACGCGATCGCGCCCGGCCAGATCGCCGAGAGCGCCGACGACATCGCGGAATTCGATCCGACTTTCGTCGAAAGGGCCATCGGCCACACCCCCACCGGTCGGTTAGTGACCCGCCCTGAGGTTGCGGCCATCGTGGTGGCGCTGTGCACGCCGCTGTTTGATGGAGTCACCGGCGTAACCATTCCGGTAGACGGCGGCTTCCGCCTCGGCCGCTTCTGAGCACTCTGGGCATGGGGGAAGATCAACTCGGAGGTGTGCTGGTCGTCTTCCAGACGCCCTATAACGCCGACCTGAGCATCGATCCCGTCACGCTCGAGCGGGAGATCGACTGGATCTACAACGGCGGCGCGCAGGGGATTGTCATGGCGATGGTCTCCGAAGTGCTGCGTCTTTCGAGTGAAGAGCGGGATGAGGTTGCCGAACTCGCGTGCCGGCTGGGCAAGACGCAGGGCAGCGTTGTGATCAGTGTGGGAGCGGAGAGCACGCCGGTTGCCGTCCGCCACGCACGTCATGCCGAGGAGGCAGGCGCCGATGCAGTTATGGCCATACCCCCGATATCCGTGGTCCTGGACGACGATCAGATCCTTGGCTACTACGAGGAGATTCTCTCTTCCGTAGGCGTGCCTGTGATCGTGCAGGACGCCAGCGCCTACGTCGGGCGGCCCATGTCGATCGCCGTGCAAGCGGAGCTGCATGCCCCGCACCGCGAGCGGGTGGTGTACAAACCCCAGGCCCGCCCGATTCCGCCGCGGCTCGTAGAGCTGCGGATGGCGACCGGGGGGAAGGCCCGCGCCTTCGAGGGGTCGGGCGGAGTAGCGCTGATCGAAACCTATCCCTTGGGGGTGGTGGGTACGATGCCGGGGGCCGACCTCACTCCCGCAGTCGTGGAATTGTGGGAAGCACTAGAGGCCGATGATCTCGAACGGGCGCGCAGGATTCACGAGCCGCTGGCCGCGCTGGTCTCCTTGGCCGACAGCTTGGATGCTTTTCTTGCCGTCGAGAAGCACCTACTCGTACGTCAGGGGGTCTTCCGGAACGCACTCGTGCGCGGGCCGGTCGGGTTTGCGCTCGACGAAGCAGGCGAACAGGAAGTCGATGAGAAGTTCGACGAACTGATGGCAGCTGTCGGTGCGTAGGCCACGGCAAGGCCTGGCTAGCCGATCTCGACCTCGGAAACCACCTGGATGAAGACGACTCCCGCAATAATCAGGCCCACACCGGCGAATGCCGCCAGGTCGAGACGCTGGTCGAAGAACACCCAAGCTATGCCCACTAGCAGGGCCGTCCCGACTCCCGACCAGATCGCGTACGCCGTCCCCACCGCCACCGACCGGAGCGCGAGGGCGAAGAAGAAAAGCGAGACTCCCCAGCCGGCCAGCGCCAACAGGCTGGGAACCAGCTCACGGAACCCTTCCGACAGTCGCAGCATCGAAGTGCCGAACACTTCGCTGACGATCGCCACACCCAGATAACCCATTCCGCCCATCCCGCCTCCTCGCGTCGAGAAACCGGAGTTCACCACATACGGCGCGAGGGTACCGAGCAGGAGGGCCGTCCCGGATTGTTCCTAGGATCCGACCATGCGGTTTCGAACCAAGCAGGTGCACGCGGGGGTGGAGCCGGATCCGACGACCGGCGCGATCCTGACTCCGATTCATCAGAGCACCACCTACGTGCAGCCGACGGTCGATGACTATCTCGCTACCGGCTACTCGTACTCGCGGAGCGCCAATCCCACCGTGAGATCGTGGGAGCAGAAGATCACCGCGCTAGAAGAGGGGGCGGATTCCGCGGCCTTCGCTTCGGGCATGGCCGCAATCGCCGCGGTATTTCTGGCCTTCTGTGAAGCCGGTACCCACGTCATCATCTCCGAAGTCGCATACGGCGGGACCTACCGCTTGGCAACC
>JBHICV010000012.1:0-31072 GCA_046759765.1 Acidimicrobiia bacterium | reverse complement strand
AATCGAGGGCCAGGTGATGGTCGATCTGGCAGAGGTCGCGGTCCGGACTTTCGGTGTGAGCAGAGCCGAGCGGGTGCTGGAGGTGGAGTTCGACGATCTCGAGGACCTTGCGCGCAAGGTCTTCGAGTTGAACCGAAAGAGGGTGGCGGGCAAGACCTTCGCGGTAAGGGTCCGTAGATCAGGCAGCCACGAGTGGCGGTCGAGTGACGCCGAACGCTCGATCGGCCGGATGCTCCTTGACTTTTCCGCCGGAGTGAACCTCGATGATCCTGAGGTCACCGTACGTCTGTACGTTCGAGGTGAGCGAGCTCTCGTCGCCAAACATGCCTGGGAGGGCCAGGACGGGCTCCCGATCGGGACTCAGGATCGGGCCCTCGTGCTGCTATCGGGAGGCATCGACTCTCCGGTGGCTGCTTGGATGATGATGCGGCGCGGATGCCCCATTGACATCCTTCACTTCCAATTGGATTGCGCCCAGGCTGACCACGCGCTGGCGGTGGGTTACGAACTGGTCGATGGGTGGGGCTACGGCGCCGATGCCCAGCTACATGTGATCGACTTCCAAGCAACCAAGGATGCCCTCCATACGGAGGTCAGGCCGGGCTTGCGGCAGGTGCTCCTCAAGGTCCTGATGACCCAGGTAGCCGGACGTTTGGCCAACCGGTTGCAGATTCCGATGCTGGTGACGGGAGACTCACTCGGCCAGGTCTCGTCACAGACGTCTGCTCATCTCGTCGCGGTTGACCACTTCTCCGATCTAGCGATCCTCCGACCTCTGGTTGCCCTTCCCAAAGAGGAGATCGTCTCGAGAGCGCGGCAGATCGGGACCTATGAGCTTTCGATTCGCGGCAAGGAGGTCTGCGATCTTTCGGAGGGCAAGCCCGTTGCCACCGCCGCCTCGGTCGGTCGGCTAGAAGGGGCTTTGGAGAACCTCGATGGTCCGCTGCTGAACGAAGCGGAGGCCAGCTGGACGACCGGTCCTGCTGACGATTGGCATCCCGGGGCCACTTTGACGGCGGCCTAGCGGTCACAGCGTCTCCGTCGCCTGGAGGAAGCCAAGGGACCCGTGTAGTAGCCCATCCCGTGTAGAACAGGAGCATGCTGTCCGCGCAACGGGCCAATCGACAGCTGGTAGGAGGGGTTCTGGCGATCGGTTTGCTGGCTGCCGGAACTGCGATGGCGCTTACGGCACTCGATGGTGGTTCCGATACATTGGACACCTCGGGAGCGGCCGCGCCACCCGACACGGCTCCGACACCTGCGACCACCCCGGGTTCCGAGCCGCAGGTCCCCACTCCACCGTTCGACGAAGCCGAAGCCGAGCAGATGCTCGGACTGCTCACGCTCCAGACTCTTCGCGGAACCCCCACCGCGGCGCTCCCGACCGTGGCAGCTTCAGGGGACCAGAGATTCGTCTCGGTGCTCATCGAGCTGATGCGGAGCATGGAGATCGGGCTTATTCCCGCTGACCTCTACACGCCTGTCATCGTCGGACTCCAGGAACTGACCGGGGAGGAGTTCGTCGGCTGGCCTGATTGGGTCGCGTGGTACGCAGCAACCGAGCTCACCCCCCTGCCGGGCTTCCAGGACTGGAAAGCAGACCTTTTGGCCGCTATCGACCCCGGCTTCGGCGAGTTCATCCGCGGTCAACCCGCCACGGTCCGCGTCGAAGAGGTCGTCTGGGGCGGCGTGAGGGTGGATGGAATTCCGGCCCTCGATCAAGCTCGCCAGATCCGGCCAGAACAGGCGGATTACATCTCCGAGAGCGATCTCGTGTTCGGAGTCTCGATCAACCAGGACCATCGGGCCTATCCCCTCCGGATCATGGATTCCCACGAGATGGCCAACGACGTCGTGGGAGGAATACCCGTGTCCCTTGCCTACTGCACACTCTGCGGAGCCGGGATTCTCTACGACGGTCGCCTCGGCGAGGTGACCTATACGTTCGGCTCGTCTGGTCTCCTGATGCGGAGCAACAAGCTCATGTACGACCGCAATACTCGCTCGCTCTGGAACCAGCTGACCGGCCGGCCGGTTCTCGGTCCTTTGGCCGGAGAGGACATCGAGCTCATTCGTTTTCCGGTAGTAGTGACCACCTGGGCGGACTGGCTTACGGCCCACCCGGACACCAAGGTGCTGGACATCGAGACTGGGTTCAATCGGGACTACGAGCCCGGCTCTTCTTACGGCGGTTACTACGCGGCCCCCGATCCGATGTTCCCGGTCGGGGGGCTGTCCGAGGTGCTCCGCCCGAAGGACCGCGTGTACGCGTTGCTCCTCGACGACATTCCGGTGGCCTACCCGATCGACATTGTCATCGAGGAGATGGTCGTCAACGACCAGGTCGGAGACACACCCTTGGTGCTCGTAGCCCCAGACGGTCGGCTGCGGGATAAGGGAACGGACCGTCCGTCGGGCATCGATGTGGTCTGGCAAGCCGGCGCCGAGGTGCGAGCCTTCGAAGCCGGCGCCCATATCTTCAGTCAGGGCGTAGATCCCGACACACTCGTTGATGAGGTCGGAGTGGTCTGGGAGGTCACCGAGGACGCCCTCGTGTCAGCTGAGGGAGAGAGCCTGGGTCGTCTACCGGGTCATCTCTCCTATTGGTTCGGCTGGTTCAGCTACTTTCCGCGGACGCTCGTCTACGGGGTCGACGCATAGCGGTCTCCCCATTTTTGTGACGTTCAACCACCTATACGGTGGATAGGCGTCACAAGAAGCGGTGGGCCTCGTTTTTGTGACGTTTAACCACCTATACGGTGGGTAGGCGTCACAAGAAGCGGACCGGACTGACTCGGTTAGCCCAGGTACTTCGGCTCGATCGCGAAGAGGGCGTCGGCTCCGCCCTGTACGGCCGGCAGCAGGCCGCGAACCTCGGGCAGGAGCTGGCCTGTGTAGAACTCGGCGGTCGAGATCTTCGCCTCCAGGAACCCGGCTCCGTCGTCGCCTCGTCTGAGCTTCCGGGCTGCGGCTGCCGCCGAACGGGCCATCAGCCAGCCACCGGCCGTCAGTCCAAGCATCTTGAGGTAGGGAGAGGCCCCGGCCAGACGGTCCCGATGATCCGACCGGGCAATCAGCCACTCGGTGGCTTCGCGTAAGGCATCGATAGCGTCCGTCAGGGCTTCGCTCATATCACCGAAGCGGCCGTCTACCTCGCTGAGCTCTACTTCCGCCTCCGCCATTCGGTCGAGGAAGTCCCTGGCGACATCGCCATTCCTCAGACCGAGCTTGCGCCCCACGAGATCGACCGCCTGGATGCCGTTAGTTCCCTCGTAGATCGGGGTGATCCTGGAGTCGCGATAGAACTGGGCGGCACCAGTCTCCTCGACGTAGCCCATGCCTCCGTGGACCTGAAGGCCCACGGAAGTCATCTCTACTCCGGTGTCCGTACACCACGCCTTACACACAGGGGTGATCAGTGCCAGGAACTCCTCGTTATGTTCTCTGACTCTCGGATCGGGGTGGTCATGGGCTAGATCAACCGACGCACCCGCCAGGTAGATCAAGGCTCTCATCGCCTCCGCGTAGGCCTTCATCGTCATGAGCATCCTGCGGACGTCCGGATGCTCGATGATGAAAGAGTTGTCGGGCGACGTACTGCCGAGCGCCCGACCCTGCCGGCGCTCTTGCGCAAACGCAAGGGCCTTCTGATAAGCGCGCTCGGTGAGAGCAACGCCTTCTTGCCCGACGCCGATACGGGCCGCGTTCATCATGGTGAACATGTTCCGCATGCCGTCGTTCTCTTCGCCGATCAGATAGCCGGTCGCACCTCCTTCTTCGCCGTAGGACATCACACAGGTTGGGCTCGCATGAATGCCGAGCTTGTGCTCGATCGAGACGCAGTGGATGTCATTGCGCTTTCCGAGGCCGCCATCCGGGCCGGGCAGGAACTTGGGCACCAGGAACATCGAGATGCCCTTCGTGCCCGCCGGGGCATTCGGGAGCTTGGCCAACACCGTATGCACTATGTTCTCAGTCAGGTCGTGCTCTCCCCAGGTGATGAAGATCTTGGTGCCGGAGATGAGATACGTGCCGTCGTCAGCGGGGATTGCCTTGGTGTTGATGACCCCAAGATCCGAGCCGGCGTGGGACTCGGTGAGATTCATCGTCCCCATCCATTCACCAGAGATGAGCTTGCCCAGATAGAGCTGCCTCTGTTCCTCGGTTCCGTGGGCGAGTAACGCCTCTATAGCCCCGATCGTCAGCAGCGGCCCGAGCGAGAACGCCAGGCAGGCGCTCTTGAACATCTCCTGGACGACGAGACCGACAATGCGCGGCATGCCGTGGCCGCCATACTCAGAGGGGAAGGGCACGCCGCCCCAGCCCGCGGCCACGTACTGGGAGTACGCCTCCTTGAACCCGTCCGGCGTCGTTACCTCTCCCTGGTCGTTGAGCTTGCTGCCTTGTATATCGCCAACTCGGTTGAGTGGCGCTACCACCTCGCTGGCGAATCGAGCAGCCTCATCGAATGCCGAAAAGACGAGGTCGGGGTCCGCGGACGGAAAGGCGTCGAGTTCGCAGATGCCCTCGAGGTCGGCGAGTTCAGTAAGAACGAAGCGAATATCCCCCATAGGGGGGCGATAGTCGACCATAGCGAGAGTCTATCCAGAGCACCGGAATGTCCATTGGGGCTCGTCGAAGGCCTCAGGGGCCGGTCAACTGACGCCGATAGGTTCGCATGCGTAGGGCGAGTCGGCTCGTCGCAGGCCTGGCGATGGTGGTGTCCGCCTGCGGGACCTCGGTGTTCTCGCTCGAGGTGGGTCAGTGTTTCAACGATCCCGATCTGACGGCCACTGAGATCTCGTCCGTTGAGACGGTTGATTGTGCGGAAGCTCATGACAACGAGATCTTCTCTTCGATTCTCTACCTCGGCGGAGGCGACTATCCGGGCGAGGGAGCAATGGCTGCGTATGCGGCCGAGAATTGTCTGCCGGAGTTCGAGGCCTTCGTGGGTGCGTCCTATTCGACCTCGGTGCTCGAGTTCACGTATCTATATCCAAGTCCGCTCAGCTGGGACGACGGTGACCGAGAAGTCCTCTGCTTTCTCTATGACGCTGACCTGGCCAAGCTGAGCGGCTCGATGAGGGGTGCCGGCATCTGAGTTCGGCGTTCTGACAAGTAGCTTCTAGGTTCTGAGCCGACCACTCCTGGAGCTGTCGCGTGCCAGAGAATCTTCGTGAGTGACGAGGCCGCCATCGAAGTGGACGGCCAATCGATCAGGATCTCCAGTCCGGGAAAGGTCCTCTTTCCTGAGCAGGGCTGGACCAAGCTCGATGTGGTCGAGCACTTCATTGGCTGCGCATCCGGAGCACTTCGGGCGGTCTTTGGGCGTCCGTCGCTACTCAAGCGATGGCCACATGGAGTCGGAGCCAGACCCTTCTTTCAAAAGCGGGTGGATGAGTCAATGGGCGAAACAGTGATAGTGCGGTTTCCTAGCGCGCGCCCCGGGCGCATGTTCGTTCCTCGAACTACCTCGGACATCGTGAAGATGGTCCAACTCGGGTGCATCGACCTGAATCCGTGGCCCGTGCGAGCCGAGGACACCGATCATCCAGATGAGATGAGGCTGGATCTGGATCCAACGCCGGGGATTCCCTGGGCAGATGTTCGCGACGTGGCCCAGGTGTGCCGCGGCATCCTCGATGAGGTCGGCCTGGTCTCATGGCCCAAGACCTCAGGTTCGCGGGGCATCCACATCTACGTCCGGATCGAGCCCGAATGGACATTTCACGAAGTGCGTCGCGCGGTCCTGGCTTTAGCGAGGGAAGCCGGGCGCCGGAGTCCCAAGGCCACCACGGCCTGGTGGAAAGAAGAACGCCACGGGGTCTTCATTGACTTCAACCAGACTGCCCGCGACAAGACACTCGCCAGTGCTTACAGCGTCCGACCCACTGGGTTTGTCTCGGTTCCTTTCTCCTGGGATGAACTGGACGATGTAGAGATCGAGGACTTTCCGCTCGACCGGTTTCGGCTCCGGTGGGAGGAGGTCGGGGATTTGTTGGAAGTGATGGATGAAACGCCCGGACGACTGGACACACTCACTGAATGGGTGGTCCGAGACGAGGCCGATGGGCTCGGTGATGCTCCTTGGCCGCCGCACTACCCCAAACAGCCGGGAGAGCCACCGAGGGTGACTCCGTCTCGTCGCCGGCGAGAAGATAAGTGAGCGCGGCGACGCCCACCGGCGCACTTATTAGCGGAGCGGTCTTCGCACTGGCGATCGCGGCGTGCACAAGCGGAACCCCCGATGAGGGAACCGTCACCTCGGCTCCGGTTGTCACCTCCGTCTCGCCGACGACTACGGCAATCACCCAAGCGGAAGCTGGATGGGTGCCACGCGCTCGCATGCATATCCCTCGATCGGAGGTTCCCGCAGCCGCCCTGGATGGTCTCATCTACCTGCCGGGTGGATTCGCCGGACGAGGTGGCTTCGAAGGGGTGGAGCGAACCGTCGAGGCCTACGACCCGGAGACCGACACGTGGACCTTCGTAGCGGACATGCCTGCGCCGCGCCATCACCTAATGGCGGCTGCATTGGGCGGGAAGCTCTACGCCATAGGAGGCTACGAGTCGAACTTCGGAACGGTGAGGGACACGGTGTGGGCCTACGAGCCCTCCTCCGACACTTGGTCTGAAGTGGCGCCCCTCCCGCGACCAGTCGCGGCCGGGACGGCGGTATCGCTTGGTGATCACCTCTATGTAATCGGCGGAGTCGACGTTGGCACCGGGATCTTTCGCTTCGACCCCGCTGCCAATACTTGGGACGAGCTGGCAGAAATGTCGGAGCCGAGGGAACACGTGGCGGCCGCAACCGCCGGGAGCCTCATCTACGTCATCGGCGGTCGCTGGTTCGACTTCGGAGAGCGGATTACCAGTGAGGTTTTCGACCCCTCTACTGGGAGCTGGAGCTTCCTTCTTGAGCTGTCGATCCCACGGGGGGGCCACGCGGTTGCGGCTTTCCAGGGCCAGATTCTCGCCATTGGTGGGGAGCTACTCGGCTCGCGTGACGCCCTTACGGAGGTGGAGGCCTTCGACATCGCGACAAGCCGCTGGGGCCCGTGGCCGGCCTTGCCTGTCGGGCTGCACGGGGTTCCGGCCGCGGTCACGGACGGCGACCTATACGTACTGGGCGGATCCAAGGCCGCCGGCGCCGTTCTCAACGACGGCACGCCCTACCTTTGGGCCGACTGAGGGCTCAGCGTCTCCCCATGTCGAGCACGAGCTTGCCGGTAGTGCGGCGGGCCGCCACCGCTTCCATGGCCTCGGTGGCGCGGTCCAGCGGGTACACGGCCGAGATATACGGGCTGATCACCCCGTCATCCAGCCAGGCGAACAGCCGAAGGAAGTTACCGCGGCTCTGACCAGGATCTCGCATCATGAAACCTCCCCAGAAGACCCCGACGATGGAGCTTCCTTTGAGAAGCACGAGGTTGGTCGGTACCTCGGGTATTCGGCCCGATGTGAAGCCGATGACGAGCAGCCGCCCGCCCCAGGCGACGCTCCGCACGCATTGGTCAAAGACTTCGCCACCGACGGGATCGAAGATCACGTCGGCGCCGGCGCCACCGGTCAATTGCTTGACCCTTTCCCTGAGATCCTCGGTCTGGTAGTCGATGGTGTCCGCCGCGCCGTGGCGGCGGGTGAGCTCGGCTTTGGTTGGCGATCCGACCGCGGCGATCACCCGTGCCCCCAGCAGGCTTCCGACCTGAACCGCTGCCAGCCCGACGCCGCCGGAAGCGCCCGTAACGAGCAGAGTCTCGCCCTCCTGGAGCGCTGCCCGATCGATGAGCGCGTGGTATACCGTGCCGTAGGCGATCGGAAAGCCGGCGGCCTCCTCGAATGACATCTCGTCTGGCAGCCGGACCACACTTGCTTCAGGCGCGACCGCCTGCTCCGCGTAGCCGCCGTACTCGAAGGTAGCCATTACCCGATCGCCAATAGACATCGATGTCGCTCCGTCGCCGACCTCAGACACCCGACCGGCTACCTCAAACCCTGGCGCGAAGGGAAGCGGAGGGCGTGACTGATAGAGGCCCTGGGTGATCAGCAGGTCCGGAAAGTTGACGCCAGCTGCCCTGACATCGATCAGCACCTCGCCGGGTCCGGGCTCCGGTGCGGCCACCTCCTCGAGCGCAAGAGACTCGCCAAAGGCTTTACAAAGGACGGCTCGCACCAGATCGATCATATGAGAATGACTAGTCCGATGTGATGAATCCGTAATGCCCATCGTCAAACCTTGGATTCGAGCCGATGCTGTTGTTGACAGACAGGTCGGGGTTCTCCCCCGTTACCAAGGAAAGAAATGGCTAGGCACCGCCAAGCTCGCGCACAGCACCGACATAACTACGACGTGCATCCCACTGCCGGCGGCATCGTGCGCCTGATCTGTCGTGATTGCGGCCAGATAGGCGTTGGCCTTACCGAGGATTTCACCGAAACCCCCGCCTTGCGTACCGAAGACGCTCGCTCGATCCTGCAAGCGCTCGCCGGGCCCCGTAAGTCACCCTGGCCGGAGCTTGCCAGCAGCTGACGCCTGATTCTTGACGCCCCGCCCCGCGGCTAGCGTTGCAGCCATGACCGATGTAAGAGAGGCGCTGCGCTCGGTGCCCCTCTTCTCCGCTTTGACCAACGAACGGCTCGACAAGGTCGCCGGCTTGGTGGAAGAGGTCCACCACCCGCCGGGTCACGTGATCGTCCAAGAGGGACTCCCAGCTCATGGATTCCATCTTCTTATCGACGGGCAAGTCGACGTCTCCTCGGGCGGCCACCCGCGGCGGACACTCGGACCAGGCTCGTTCTTCGGTGAGCTCGCTTTGATCGACGAGGGAAAGCGAAGCGCATCGGTGACTGCGTCTTCGCCGATCACGGTGCTGGTGATCGAAGGTACCCGGTTCCGGGAATTGCTCCACGACGACCCCGAAACGGCCTTTCAACTACTCGTCTATCTCGCCGGCCTAGTGCGAAGCGCCGAGCAGCGAGGGGGGTGATTCCGCCTCAGGCGTCCCACGCTTGTCGAATTAACACTATGATCGTATTGCTAATTAATCGAGCACCGAGATGCGCAGCTACCAGGAGCTAGTGGCCGAGGCTAAGCAGCAGATCCGGGAGGTAGATTCTCCCGAGCTCGTCCCGCGACTCGGCGAAATAACGCTGTTGGATGTGCGGGAGGCGGATGAGTTCGAGCAGGGAGCCATCGAAGGAGCCACGCTCATCCCCCGCGGCGTTCTAGAGGGATCCGTTCGCAACCTGGTACCGGATCCCGACACCGAAGTGGTCGTTTACTGCGCCGGAGGGGCCCGCTCGGCCCTGGCGGCCAAGACCATGCAGGACATGGGCTACACCAACGTTGCCTCGCTGCGGGGTGGCTTTGGCGCATGGAAAATCGTTGGGCTCGACTGGCAGGTCCCAACTGCCCTAACGAACGAACAAAGGGTCCGTTACAGCCGGCACATACTGCTGCCGGAGGTAGGCGAAGAAGGCCAGGCCCGGCTGCTCGATTCTCGAGTGCTCCTCATCGGTGCTGGAGGCCTGGGCTCACCTGCCGCTCTCTACCTCGCCGCCGCCGGCGTGGGAACTCTCGGCATCGTCGACTTTGACGTTGTGGACGCAACCAACCTGCAGCGACAGATCCTCCACAACCTCGATCGGCTGGGCGAGCTGAAGGTCGAATCTGCGCAACAGACGCTGACGGCTCTGAACCCGGACGTCAAAGTCGAGGCCTACGCGGAGCGGCTCTCCGCCGAAAACGTCTTGGACATCATGGACGGCTACGACGTGGTCCTCGACGGGGGCGACAACTTTCCGACCCGCTATCTCCTCAACGACGCCTCACTGCACCTGCGAGTACCAGTGGTGCACGGCTCGATTTTCCGTTTCGAGGGCCAGGTGACGGTATTCACTCCCTATGAAGGACCCTGCTATCGGTGCCTTTTCTCGGAGCCGCCCCCGCCCGAACTGGCGCCCTCTTGCGCAGAGGCCGGTGTGCTGGGCGTCCTCCCCGGCATCATCGGATCGGTGGAGGCCAATGAGGTCATCAAGCTCGTGCTCGGGATCGGCGATCCCCTCGTTGGGCGGCTTCTGACTTACGACGCACTGACTGAGGAGTTCCGCACGCTGACCATCAAGCGGGACCCGAACTGCCCAGCGTGCTCCGACGAGGATCGTCCACCCAGGCTCGTGGAGTACGACGACCTCTGTATGCCGGCCGGGTCGGTAGCTCGACACAACTAACACCGGCCCGGTCACCAAATCCACTCTCTTACTTCGAAGGAGGCTTTCCATGGTTTCTACAAGTCGTGTCGATGTAAACGTTCCCCGCTTCAATCAGGCGGTCGTCGGAGGTATCACGGCGGCGGCGTTCGTTCTGCAACAAGAATGGCTGGTAGCGGTGGGGTTCCTGCTGCTCGGGCTTTCGTACGTCGGCGGACCCAGGTTCGCTCCGCTGACCCACCTGTATGTCCGAGTCGTTCGTCCCCGGTTTCAACCGGGCGGGCCGACCGAGTTCGAGAGCGCAGCCCCTCCCCGCTTTGCTCAGCTGCTGGGCACCATATTCCTAGGGGGAGCAATTCTGGCTTTCGCGCTCGGCGTCCCGGTGTTGGCGTGGGTGCTGACCCTCATTGTCATGGCGCTCGCTACCTTGGCGGCGACGACGCGGATCTGCGTCGGATGCATCATCTACGAGAAGACCTTTGGCGTCCCACCTACGCCGGAGGCCGGAGGGCAGGCTTAGAAGTAAACCTGGCCTCGGAGCCGATCCTCGGCCTCAGAGATCGGGCCCGACCAGGCTCCAGTCGAGAGGTACTTCCAGCCGCCGTCGGGTAGCAGAGTGACGATGGTCCCTCCGTCGAGTTTCTCTGCCCAGCGCAGGGACGCATGGACCGCCGCGCCCGACGACAGTCCGGCAAAGAGACCCTCCTCGGTCAGCAGCCTTCGGCACATCGATATTGCATCTCGCGTGCGGACCAGGATCTTGCCGTCGATCGCGCTCGGATCGAAGATCGGTGGGACGAATCCCTCCTCGAGCGAGCGCAGACCAGAGATGAACTCACCGGCAGGAGGCTCCGCGGCAACAATCTCGACATCGGAGTAGGCCTCGCGTAAGGCCCGACCCACTCCCATCAGAGTCCCCCCGGTACCCAGACAGGCGACGAAGGCATCGACATGGTCGGCCTGCGTGAGGATTTCCTGGCCCGTCCCCAGGTAGTGGGCGTCAGGATTGGCCGCGTTGGAGTACTGATCGAGCATCACAATCCCGGGTTCGGTAGCCAGCTCATGGGCGTGGCGGATGGCGCCGTTCGAGCCCTGATCGCCGGGGGTTTCGATTAGTTCGGCGCCCAGAAGCCGCAGCAGCGCTTTTCGCTCGTCGCTTACGTTGCCAGGCAGCACGACAGTGAGTCGGTAGCCCCTCTGTCCGGCCAGCCTCGCCAGCGCGATTCCGGTATTTCCGGATGATGGTTCGAGCAGATGAGCGCCCGGTCCGAGCTGCCCGTCGGCCTCGGCACGGTTCAGCATCTCCAGTGCGATCCTGTCTTTGACCGATCCGGTTGGGAGAAACCACTCCAGCTTCGCCAGGATTCGAACTTCAGAATGGGGGCTCAATCGGCGCAGATGTACCAGAGGCGTGGCTTCAATCACCCGCCAAGTCAACCACCGGCTACGGCAGGGAGTATGGTGATCTCGGACCCCTCCTCCACCTCGGTTGCCAGACCCTCGAGATAACGGACGTCTTCGTCGCCGACGAACACATTGACGAATGTCGGTAGCTCCCCGTCGTCGGTCAGCAGCTGCTCGCCGAGGTTTGGATATCGCCTACCGACGTCGCTGATAATCTCGCCCAGCGTTTCGCCGGTGGCTTCGACCACCAGATTCCCGTCCGCATGTGGCCTCAGGACTGCCGGCAGAAGGACGCGGCTGGTCACGGGTCGGTCAACCTTCCACGTCGATGCTTTCTTCCGTCACCTGGCCATCTGTAATCCAATAAGCCCGCACCTCGGGCGTTACAGGATCCGCCAGGCTGACTATCACATAGAGCCACTCAGGTTCCAGAGCCAGCTGAACGTCGGTCGCGGACGGAAACGCCGGCGTATCCGGGTGGGAGTGGAAGACACCGGCAAGTGACCACCCTTGGGCTTCGGCGTGCTTCAAGGCGCGGAAGTGCTCGGTTGGATCCAGTGTGTAGCGAGTAGGGGAGGCTTGGGCGTTGGTCAGGCTGTAGGAGAAGCAGAGGCGACCCTCGTTGTCGGCGGCTAGGAGCCCGCATGCCTCTTCCGGTCGGCAGAATCTGGCGTGAGCAATGATCGCCTCGTAGATGGGCCGGGGCATGAACATTCTGGGAAGGATTATGGGGGTGCGGCGTTCATGTGCGAAACGGCGTTATGGAGTCTCGTTGCCGCCCGAGTCCGTCGGCTGTTGGTCTTCCAAGGCGTCCTCGAAGGACTCGAGAGACCCGCGGGCGCGGCCGACGTCTTCGTCCACGATCGGATGCCGGCTGTAGCGAGCCTCGTTGAATGTGTCTGTCAGGTCTCCTACCGGTTTGGGCTCGGAGACGAGGCCTGAGATCGTGGTCCCATATTCGCGCGGGGTCTCGGATTGCCTTCTAGCCACGAGGCGCCTCGATGCTGATTCCAGGAAGCGACGATAGAGCTCGGCGACATGCTTTCGATTCTCATCGCCGGCTCCCCAGAGATACTGCGAGGGCCGTGACGTTGCGGGGGCGGCGGTGTCTCCTGGGGTCTCGGTACTCGCCGCGGTCACGCGCCGAAGCCAGGCGACGAATGTGCGCACTGCCCACAGTAGAAGCCTCGGTACGGCGCTGATGGCGAGCCAGAGAGCACGGAGAAGACCAGCGGTCACGTTGCTGCCGCCTAGCCCCGTGAGCGGCAGGCTGAGTCCCCGAATCAAGCGGAGCGCGGCCAGGGCCAGGGCTGCCATCACGACCAGGAATGCGAACCCGGCCGTGATGTCGATCACCTCGGACACGAGCGAACTGCTTTCTCCGGTGGCGAGGGTGGCAATCTGCTCAGGGTCGGGCAGGGGTGCAGAAGGAGAGACCTCTTCCGACCCGATCCGGAATGTGATGCCGAGGCCGCCCGCGGCCCACGCGACGAAGGCGATGATCCGGTCGTAGACATAACTCAGAGCTTCTCCTCCCCGCACGAGCGGCACGGCGAACATCACCAGTGCCGCGAGGCCCACGACAACTCCTACCCCGGACCACCATTGAATCGGCACCTCCGGGGCGACGTTCATGTTCTGTCTGCGCCACTGCAGCTGCGTCTCCTGCTGGCGGATAGCGCCCAGGATCAGCATCACCATCAGGAAGTAGACGACCGCCGGCCAGAAGAAACCAAGAGCCGGAGGGCGAGCCGGATCGGGCAACTCGCGGAGTTCCACCAGCGCCAGCGCACCGGCCGCGATGATCACAACTCCGCCCATCAAGAAACGGGTCGTAAGGACGGGAAGCGGTGGCCGGTAGCCAGGAGAAGGCTCGGACGGCGAACCGAGCCTCTCGAGGTCGCTGATAGTTCCCGTTGCAAAGATCCAAGCTCCCAGGCAGACGAGCCACACGATCAGAGCTTCGCCATCGAAGAGACTGAGCTGCAGCGCACCCGCTGCGTCACCACCGAGGATGGCGAAGCTCAGCTGCATGACCTTTATCACCGCGAAACCGAGGATCATCTCCGCAATCCGTATCGAGCGCAGCTGCTGACGGGGGAGCTCCCTCTGCGACGTGAGCTGCCACGATGCTTCCGCTTCGAGCACGGTCAGGACGACCATGGCCATGAGCAATGCGAACGAAATCGACTCCGACAATGCCGTGCCCACCGCCCAGGCGATCGTTCCTGCTGTCGCAACGAGGATGAGAAGGCGAAGCGGCCCGGCTTCCGTGAGATCGCTCATATCGTGCTCAAGTGCTGTTCGCGATCGATCTGGTGAACTTTGAGTCCGGCCGAAGACAATCCTCGGGTGTCGAGGTCCAGTTCCGGCTGAACGAGATAAACGGCCACGGCGAAGCCGGCTTTCTGGAGGAGAAGAAGCGTCTCTGCCAGGTCTCGGGAGACCGAGCCGGTCACCACCGCCAGAGTCGACCCCCATGACAAATGCGGCGCTCTACTCCGGAGCAGCTCTCCGAAGTCAGTCTCCGAATCGGTCTGGAACCGCGCGAGGATCTCGAGTATTGCCATCAGCTGGTAACGGCTCGCTTCGGGCGGGAGCACGATCTCGACTCTGCTTCTCGCGAGGGGGTCGCGGGCGCGGACTGTCAGGCCGACGGGCTGGCCTTCACGCTCTGTGATATGGGCGGCCAGGGAGGCCGCCACGGTTATGGCCAACTCGGGTCCCGTCGTCGTCCGCCCTAGTGCGTAGTTGGGTCGATTCAGATCCAGATAGATCATCGTGTCCCGGGCCACGGCCGGTTCGATCTGCTTCACCATGAGGTCCCCGGTTCTGGCCGACGCGGTCCAGTGGATCCGTCGCAGCGAATCTCCTATTCGGTATTCGTCGACGCCCATAACACGGGCCGGATCCGAGAACAACGAGGCAGGAGTCGGGAGTTCCGCTAGTGGAGATCGGGTTGGAAGACCCAGTCGGTCGAGCGAGAGGATCTTGGGATAGACGATGAGGTAGTCGGCCGGATGGGGTTGGGGCCTCTTGACGGAGACGCCGAGGACGTCTCCGGTGGTCAGGCTGGTCGGTCCCAGACGCCAGTAGCCGCGCCGGCGGCAGTGGACCTCGTACCGCAGCTCCTTCTGGTCCCTTCCAGGGATGGCGATCACCTCCTTGATGGAGGCGTGTTCCGGTGCGATCGACAGGGGAAGCAGTTCCCACACCTCTACCCAGAGCGCAGGTAGGAGGCTGCCGTTCCGGATAGTCAGACGGACAGGAACTCGCTCCCCGAAGAAGGCTCGCTCCGAGAAGGAGCGGTCAACCTCGAGATGCCGTGCAATGTTGCCGGGGACAGCGAGCCCAATGGCCACGATGGCTGTAAGAAGAAAGACCACCGCCAGGCCAAACTCGATTCGGACAACGACCGCGATAAATAAGGCTGCGACCGCGGTAACGACCAAGGATCGCATTGTTAGCCAAGCCGCACTTCGGCCTGGTCCACTATTTCGTCGATCACCGTCGTCGCAGTTCTTCCCTTCAGCTGTGCCTCGGGAGCCAGCAAGAGCCTGTGCGGGAGGGTGAGAGGGGCCATCTCCTTGATGTCATCCGGAAGTACGTGGTCTCGGGACCGCACCGCGGCCAGCCCTTGGGATGTCTTGTGTAAGGCCAGCGACCCACGGGGACTGGCACCTAACAAAAGATCCGCGTGATCTCGCGTTGCCCGCACGAGGGTGACGATGTACTCCTCCAGTGCGGGCTCCATGTGCACTTTGGCGACTTGGTCGGTGAGGCTCGCCAGCTCCTCTGGATCGGCGGTCCCCTGGAGGGTGTCGATCGGATGTTGCTCGTTGAGGTTTCGTAGCACTCTGGCCTCCTCCGCCGAGTCCGGATAGCCCAGGGAGACACGCATGAGAAATCGATCTAGTTGAGCTTCGGGCAGGGGAAACGTGCCCTCGAACTCGATGGGGTTCTGGGTGGCGAGCACTAGGAACGGCTCTTGAAGCCGATGGGTGACGCCGTCCGCGGTCACCTGTCGTTCTTGCATCGCCTCCAGTAGCGCAGCTTGTGTTCGAGGCGTCGCCCGGTTGATCTCGTCGGCCAGTAGAACGTTCGTGAACACAGGCCCGCGTCGGAAGGCGAAGGACGCATCACGCGGGTCGTAGACGGTCACCCCAGTCACGTCGTTGGGTAGGAGGTCGGGTGTGCACTGGAGTCGCTTGAAGTCGAGCCCGAGGCTTACCGCCAAGGCGCGGGCCAGCATCGTCTTGCCGGTTCCCGGAACGTCCTCGAGCAGAATGTGACCCCGGCAAAGAAGCCCCACAAGGATGAGCTCGATCTCGCGCCGCTTGCCAATGATGACTTGCTCCACGTTGTCAGCAACACGTGCGGTGAATTCCGCGATGTCGGCGGACACCTGAATCCTTCGTTAGACCGAAACCATTCTGGCTGAAGGTGTAAGCCGGGGGCGAGGAGGCAGCCGACTTCCGGTTTCCGGCCGGCCGGGCGGCTACTCCGGCGAGCCTACGCCCCCGAAGCAGATGGCTTGAGGCTCGGGCGCATAGCGGAAGGAATTCTCGAACTCCTCGACGAACTGACGCAGCCGAGGGTCGTCAACCGAGTTCAAGCTCAACTGGTGCCCCCAGGCCGTCGCCATCAACAACGGGCCTTGCCCCGGTACCGGGCTTACGATCAGCTTTTGCCGCCGGCCCGCCAATCCGCGCAGTTCATCCAGAGTGCGAGAGTCCGCATCGGGCCGCACGGTGATCCAAACCGAAGCGTGCTCGAGCGAGTGGACCGCATTCTCGGCCCGGATCGGGGTGCCGTAGTAGCCGCAGTTCAGCCACACCGAGTTATGGGGACCGCCGGCTGGGACCAGGACGCCGTAGTCAATGTCGCCGTCGATATGAACCGGGTCGCCGACCGGGACCAGCTGGGTTCCCTCGGGAATGCCTGACGGCCGCTCTCCAGTTTCCACTCCGCTGAGGACAACCGCTGCCAACAGCCCGACGACAACAACAACACCGCCGGCCAGCAGCCAGGGACGGGCAGAACCCTTCTTCGCGGTCTGCTTGGCAGCAGGCTGCGTACGATCGGATCGGGCTGGGCGTTTCCTCTTATTGCTCATCGGGTCGCCGGTCAACGTACCAGGCCACCGAACCTACGAGGTGCATCAGGACGCGAGAGGAGCGGCGCTGGGTCGCCCCTCCTCTGCAAGGTACTCGTTACTTGAGGACTGGATACTTCCTCACGAGCCTCGTCCGACCCCACTGCCTGCCGAGGCCCCATGTGTCCCCGGCGTCGATGGCAGCCAGGCCGACGAGAACCAGCGCGTAGATGATGTGGTCATCCACGGCAGGGTTGTGCTCCGGCCAAAGTGCGGCCAGCCACATCAGGATCAGTACCACGGCGCCCGAAACGGCGGCGATTCGCATACCGACCCCGAAAATCAGCGCCAGCCCGATGGCCAGCAGCCCGATCATGAAAAGCCAGTCGACCCATGCCTGTCCGGCCAGGCTCTGGAGGAAGTCGCCGAAGACTCCTCTAGTTCCGAAGTTGAGGAACCCGAATGTGGGGGAAGCGCCGTTGATCCAAGCGGCATCACCCAGGTAGTCGACGGTGCCGTCCTCGAGACGTCCGGTTGTGAAGCCCAGTGCGAACGTCTTGTCGAGGAAGGCCCAGAGGAAGATCCATCCGAGTCCCAGACGCACGACGGCCCAGATTCGCCGGGCCAGCGGCGTGTATTCGTGCTGAATGACGAGGGTTTCGCCCTCAGTCTTGGCTGTCATGGTCGCCACGACCCACCTCCTTGCGTATCTCTAGAAACTTGTGAATCTTTTCACAAAGTATCTGAGCCAGAGCGACGCGGTCAGGGTCTTTGGTCCCTAGTCCCCGCGAGAGCTGGTCTGACTAGTCCGCCGAGGGGGCCGGTTTTCCCTTCTTGTTAATGGCGAGGGCTCGAAGAGACTGGTGGTTGGGCAGATACGGGGGTCGAGTGAGAACGCGGGCCCATTGCGAAGACGGGGCCAGCCTGATCGAGTACATGCTGTTGGTTGTGCTCATCGCGATCGTGGCCCTGCTCGCAGTGGTATTCACAGGGGAAGAGGTGTCGGAACTCTGGTCGGAGACAGGATCCGGCCTGGACACCGCCGGGGTGACCCAGGTCACCCCTACGACGACGACACCGCCGCCGGTCGTTCGTAAGCCAGGCTCCTGAAGAGGCCAGGCCTCAGGCTCCCAGCGGCTCCACGGTTCCGCACCGTTCGAACTGCACCTCGAAGTCGGACGGCTCGATCGTGACAGTACCCCCGGCAGGACCGAAGTAGCTGGCGATGATTCTCTGCCGCTCGTCCCGCCGAGCCCAATAGCAGGCCCCGCCCCTGCCGGTGGATCTCCACATGCCGGCTCCGATCTCGACCCCCACCAGATAGAAGCCGTCCTGCTTGGGCGTCATCAGGTTGGCCTCCAGAAAGCACTCGTCGCGCACTTCGGCCAGAGCTTCCATGTCGAGAAAGATCAGCGGCGGCAGCTCAACTAGAGCGGCCTGGATGTCGGCGCCGTTGGCGACGATCTCGTCGACAGCTGCATCGACATCCAGCCGACGGTGCGGGTGATCCTTCTGGAGGCTGCAGAGACGCTCGGAAACAGTGCCATGCAGATTGGCCTGGGCCTCCCGGATCTGCTCGTCGAATGTCCGAAGAGTCAGTTGATAGTTGGAGATGGCCGCGCCGACCTCGGCCGTGAGCGCCCCGATGGTGACCTCTAGGCGGCCGGTGAGCCGTTTGAGCTCACGGATCTCCCCCCTGGCATCCTCGAGATCCCCGCCGAGCCTTTCGGCCTCGGCTCGGTGTTCGGCGGCCTCGGCTCGGGCGGAAGACTCGAGCTGTTCAGCGATTTGCACCTGCCGGGCGAGCCGTTCCAGCTCCGCATCGAGTTCTTCGCGAGCGCCGGTGCCCATTACGACACAACTCGTGAGTCCGAGCGTCAGCACGACGAGCGTTGCCATTCTTTGTATTGGCGGCGCCTCCATTGGTTGAAGTGAAGTCTCGCGTGTCTCGGCATGAAGGGACGCGATGGAGTGGGTGCCGCGGGTTGATCATTCGGCGAGTGCCTGTGCGCGATCCGGGACGTGAGCTTGTCGGGTACAGCGCGGCTATTGGGCGGCGGCTTGTTCTCGGAGGGGCTCGGATCAGCTTGGTCGACGTCGAGAATGCCAGGTTGAAGGCTTCCTCGATAGTGAAGATCGCAATGTTGGGATACCTCTTTAACGCGCTCTCGGCGTTCTCTCGTGAAGTGAAGAAAAGCATCGACGTGCACACCTCGGAGTCGGCACCGATCGGAGGCTCACCGCTATCGGTCTGGGTTGCGGTCCTACCCGGAACGAAAACGGAGGTGACCGCACTAGGGGGTTCGACCTGGACGATCTGGTCTGCGGTCACCGTCAGGCGGATTGTCTCGCCGGTAACCGGGTCGGTTGATTCCACTTCGCCGACGGTCTCGAGGATTCCCGGGAGCTCGCAGGACCCTCTCTTGCCATGCCGCAATGGTTTCGGAATAAGTTGGCCTTGCTGACGCCATGAAGCGCGTCCTCTCTGCGCAGATACTTCCTTAGGCTCGCAAAGGAAGCTCGATGCGGTCTTGGATGGCTCCAATGATCAGATCGAGGCCCGCTTCAAACTCCCGTTCTTCGTCGCAGGTCTCGATCTGTGAAGCGATAAGGGCAAGGTTCTGAGCAGGTCCTTCGGGTGGTCGCCCGGGCCGGCCGAGAGTTCGCACCAAGGCGTGAAACTGCTGCAGATAGCCAAGCAGGTAGGAGATGAGCAAGTGCCAAGCTGTGTGTATCAGGCCGGCATCGATGCCTTGGCGGGCAAGAGTGCCGACGAAGGCTCCGAACATATTGGCGTAGTCGCCTCCGCTGCCCGGTCTCGACAGCAGTAGGTCTACGCGGTTGGGATATGAAAGCAAGGCGTCCTTGGTCCGATTGAGAAACTGACGCGTCCACGCGTCCCAGTCGAGGTCGCGAGGAGGTAGCTCGATACCGGCCAGGATCTCGTCGGCAACCCGATCCAGCAGAGCGTTCTTGTTTCCGAAGTGGTGGTAGAAGGCCATGGGTTGGACTCCGAGCCCCTCAGCAAGCCTTCTCATCGTCACAGCTTCGACGCCTTCGCGGTCAATGAGTTCGAGTGCCGTGGCGACGATTGATTCCTCAGACAGCCGTTCCCGACCACGGCCGGCTTCACCTCTTGGAGACATGATCTCAACCTTTCTCTTGACAAATGTACAGTGTACATCTATTGTGACCAGTTGTACAGTGTATATCTAAGGAGAGAGTCATGCACGTCGCTCAGCACAACGGTTTCGCCCAACCGTCTGGAGGCCCCGCGAGCCACGGGAAATTGCAGTTCGGTGTTGAGGATCGAGAACTGGTGGAACTAGTCGCAACCAACGGTGGCCGCCAAAGGACCCCGGCGGATGTCCGCGAAGTCGAAGTAGCCTTTCTCTTCACCGATCTCGCGGGCTCGACCGCTCTCTATGATCGTCTGGGCGACTCGACCGCCTTCGACCTCGTGCGGTGGTACTTCCATGCCCTGACGGAGCTCGTTAAGGAGAACTCCGGGGCGGTCGTGAAGACGATCGGTGACGAGGTAATGGCCAGCTTCCCCGACCCTCTTCAGGCGATGAAGGTGGCTCGCGAGACTCAAGACGCGGTCGCCTGTTTCAACCAGAGGGCACAAAGCGGTTCAGTTCACTTGAGATTCGGAGCCCACGCCGGCACTGCTTTGGAGGCCACACTGAATGGCCAGCGGGACTACTTCGGGCAGGTCGTCAATGTCGCCGCAGTTGCGCAAGGCGCGGCCAACGCCGATGAGCTCGTGATGACCGATGAGATGTTCCGCCTGCCGGGTGCGGGGGAGGTACTGGCGAACCGTAGGATCACCGAGGACCTGATCGACGTCAAGGGAATCGATGGAAGTCTCGCCGTTCGACGTATCGCCAGAAATGAGGCTGGTGTTCCCTACGAAGCCGCCCTCAGCCCCTCTCGCGCGTATTCGACCGCGCCGTCGTAGCTGCTGGAGCGCCCTTCCTCCAAGGCGGTCTCGCGCAACTCCGGTTGCAGCGTGTCTAACTTCACGTCGGGCCAGAACCCGCAAAACGGGGCGAACACCATCGCCAGCCGATCGCGCAGCGCAGAGGCGCTCGCCGACACCCGAGCAGCTCGCTCCAGGTCGCCCGTCTCGGCGTGATACAGAGCTGTGGCCTGCAGCGTATGCGCCAGGCAGCCGAGGTTCGAAATCTCATCGAAGGTCCTGATCGCTTCGTCCAAACGATCCGAAACATCCCTACCCTGGCGTCCCAGCATCAGGTCAACAATGGCGGTTCCGTACGCAGCATGACCAACCAGATCGGGGACTTCGCTCTTCCTGGCCATCTGATCGAACCGGCCGACCCGCTCGAGACCTTCATCAACCTCGGATCCTTCTAGAACCAGGGCATAGCCCCAAAGCAGGTTGGCGAACAGCATCCCGCGGCGATTCTCGGCCTTCGTGAAAAGTTGCAACGCCCGCCGGAACAGATCGACCGTCTTGTGCCAAGGCACTGTGCCCCAGGTGGCGATCCCTTGGTAGTGCACCGCCCAGCCCTCAGAGCCCGGGAGATCGAGCGGTCCGAGTAGGGCCTCCGCCGCCTTCAGGTTGGCCACCGCCGCTTCGAACTCGCCCAGTCTGATTTGGAGCGGTCCCCCGAGAGCGACGAGAGCCCGCGCTCGAAGCTCGGCCGGTGCTTCTTGGGCCGCGTCAAGCATTCTCTGCGACCAGTCGGCGCCTTCCCGCAGATACGACGTCGTGCCTACTGATGGCGATTCCCGCTCGACATTGTGCGTGAACCAGAACTGCGCCAGCGGAGTGGTGACGGCTAGCCCTCGCACAGGATCGTTCTCGAGCGCCCAGGCGAGGGCCACTCGGATGTTGTCGTGCTCGGTCTGCAAGCGGGTTATCCATGTGGCCTGGTCGGGACCTGCCAGGTTGCGGCGGGCCTCTTGGGCGAGATCAGCGGTCCATCGCAGGAGCCCGTCGTGGGGCTGAAGCACCTTCCTCGGACTCGTCCAGCAACGTGAGAGCGTGTGCTCGGATCGTTTCCAGCATCCGATAGCGGATACCGGCGCCAGTGGGCTGAGCATCGATGACCGAGTGCCCAACCAGTCCGGATAGCAGGTCGAGGATCGCCTCGGCTGCGTTGGTGGCCGATGCCCCTACCTGTTCGGCGGCCTCCTGCGTGAAACCGCCGGCAAGTACGGACAGTCTCCGGTAGAGCTCCCTTTGGGCTTGGTGCAGCAGGTCGTAAGACCACTCCACCGCGCCAAGGAGAGTCTGGTGACGATCCAGCGCAGTGGGATCTCCGCCACTAAGGAGGTCGATCCGGCCCTGCAACCGGAGGTCGATCTGATCGATCCCCAGCGACCGGGCCCGTGCCGCCGCCAGCTCGATTGCCAACGGCAGTCCATCCAACCGGCGGCAGATCTGTACCACGAGTCGCACGTTGGCGTCGTTGAGGTGGAAGGCGGGGAGCACGGCGCTTGCTCGGTCCACGAAGAGACGAACCGCTTCCGCATTCGTAGCCTCGGTCGGGGTTACGTCGATGTCCGCAGGTAGCCCCATGGGGCTGAGAGACCAGACGACCTCCCCGGTTACGCCGAGCGGCTCGCGGCTGGTGGCGAGAACTTTGACGGCGGGCGCCGCGTGGAGAACCGACACAACGACCTGAGCTGCGTCGAAGAGGACATGCTCGCAGTTGTCGATGATCAGCAGGGCGTCTCGTCCGCCGAGTTGGTCCCGCAGTGCCTCGAGATGTGTCTTCTTGGCGGGGGCGTCCATGCCGAGGATCCCGAGGATCTCGGTCGGGATCAGTGATCCTTCGCGGAGAGGACCAAGAGGAACCAGCCACACGCCATCGGGGAACTGATCGAGCATCGATGCCCCCAGCTCGCGCGCCAGACGCGTCTTCCCCGACCCGGCCGGGCCGGACACCGTCACGAGGCGCGCCTCCTCCAGCAGCTTGGAGAGCTCTAGGAGTTCCGTCTCCCGACCCACAAAGCTGGAAATCGGACTGGGGAGATTGTTGGGCACTGGCGCTTCACTCGGCTGCCAAGCCAGGCCGGGGTCCTGCATCAGGATTCGCTCCTCCAGCTCGAGAAGCTCAGGCGACGGCTCAATACCGAGCTGCTCGCCCAGGATCCTGCGGGCGTCCTGATACGAGCGAAGGGCTTCACTCTGTCGACCCGAGCGGTAGAGGGCAATCATGCGGGCGCCCCAGAACCGTTCCCTCAACGGGTACCTGCTGGTGAGCTTCTCCAGCCGCCCGATCAGGCGGTCGTGCTCACCAGCGGCGAGATCGGACTCGATCTGAGCTTCCCAAACATTGAGGCGCAGCTCCCCGAGTCGGGCGGCCTCCGCTTGGAGCATGGGCGAGTGTTCGGTGAGGCCGGCAAACGGCTCGCCCCGCCACAGCTTGAGAGCCTCTCGAACGCTGTTGCCGTCAGCGTCTAGCGCTTGCTCCAGCATGAGGCTGTCGAGCTCTCCGGCGTCAACACGAATCACGTAGCCCGGCCGTCTTGTCTCGATCACCGGTCCGAGTGTCCGTCGCAAGTTGGAGATGTATGTCTGAAGCGAGTGCTTCGCCTTCTCTGGAGGCGCGTCGCCCCAAATCTCGTCGATCAGTCGGTCGGTGGAGATGACTCGATCGGGCGAGCAGAGCAGCAGGGCCAGCACCTTCTGTTGACGTGGAGCGCCTAGGTCGATCGGACCGTCCGATCCCATGACTTCGAGGGGTCCCAGTACCCGGTATTGGAGCCGCTCCACGACCTCATGACCCTATCAACCCGCCGGCTGCCGAGGTTTGAGGGTTCTTTGAGTATCCGCCGACAACTCACCGAGTGGCTGAGCGGACGGTGTCTTCATGCACCGGAAACTCCTGCTCAGCGTCCTGCTGCCACTGGTTGTTGGTCTGACGCTCCGCGGCCCCGAGTCATCCACGATCGCGGTGATCGGGGGCTCAGCGGAGCAGCGGCAGCAGGTAGCACAGGCCGTGGAGGCATTCGAGCGGGCAGGTCTGAAGCTCCCAAACCTCCAGATCTCGTTTGCCCTGAACCCCGCCGAGTGTCTCGAACATATGGGCTTATTCGAGACCGACCACTACCCATGGCGAATCACTTTCTGCAGCGACGCGGCCTTCGTCTATCTCCACGAGCTGGCCCACGCGTGGGAGCTGGCCAATCTGACGGACAGGGAGCGAGCGGCCTTTATGGCATTACGAGGCCATCAGACTTGGGCCGATCCGGACGTTCCATGGGAGGACCGGGGGGTCGAGGGCGCCGCCTTCATCATCCAGCAGGGCCTGATGGATATGCCCCTGCCGCCGAATCTGTCAGAGGAGCAGGCCAGCCGATTGGCAGCCTTCGAGCTTCTGACTGGGGTACCGTCGCCGCGACTGCCTTGATCAGGCGGGCCGAATAGTCGTCAGGAGGTTGTGGGCGTCGCTGCTTACTCGATCGGCCACTCGGCGTAGGCTTCGGCTGGGGTTATGCCGATCGTCTGTTCGGTTTGCGGGTTCGAGAACCCGGCCGAAGCTCGCTTTTGCAACCAGTGCGGCAGCCAGCTCCAGCCGGCCTCGGTGCGGGAGGGTGAGCGCCGCCAGATCAGCGTCTTTTTCAGCGATCTGTCGGGCTATACGAGGCTGTCTGAGCGGTTTGACCCCGAAGATGTGCAGGCGGTCATGGACCGGGTGTTCGGTCATGCCACCGAGATCGTGGAGAGCTACGGGGGCAGGATCGACAAGTTCCTCGGCGATGCGGTCATGGGCGTCTTTGGTGATCCTGTTAGCCACGAGGACGACGCCGAGCGTGCGGTTCGGGCTGTGCTCGACCTGCATGCTGCCGTCGATGAGCTAAGCCTCGAACTAGAAGACACGCTCGGCAGCAGGATCGCCCTGCATTCCGGCATCAACAGCGGGGTGGTGGTCACGGGGGCGGACTTCGACAGTGCGGTTGGTGACGCCATCAACGTGGCAGCCCGGCTTGAAGATCTCTCCGAGCCCGGTCAGATCCTGATCGGGCCCGAGACGGCCCGTCTTGTAGCAGGCATATTCGACACTGACGACTACGGGGAGCACGAGCTGAAAGGCAAGAGCAGGCGCATGCCGGTCACACTGGTACGGGGATTGGCCCCGACGCGAACCGAGCCATCCCGCCTCCAAGGAAGTTTCGTTGGACGTGATGAGGAGCTCGGCGTGCTCCTCGGCACTGTCGAGCGGATGCTCGAAGGCGAATCGAGCGTCACCACCATCCAGGCTGAAGCCGGGGCGGGCAAGACCCGTCTGCTGTCCGAATTCCGGATGCGGCTACCCGACGACGTGCAGTGGCTTGAAGGACGTGCCTACTCCTACGGTCAGAATATTCCCTACGCGGCTGTCATCGACCTGATGAGCGAGGCGATGGGTATTGCCGAAGACGACGATCCCGCCATCATGGAGGCCAAGCTCCAGGACGCCGTCAGTGGTCTCGTGGAAGACGCCGACCGCCATCTTGCTCCGCTGTCACGGCTGTTTGGGTTGACCACTCCGGACGGCGTCACACTCGATCGCGAGACTTACCGAGAGAGGCTGCTGGACGCCGTGGTGGCGATGGTCGAATCGCTGGCACGGCGACGGCCGACGGTCCTTGCCTTTCAAGATCTGCATTGGGCAGATCCGTCGACAGTGCGTCTGATCCGCGAAGCGATCGAGCGAGTGGAGGCGCCAGTCTCGGTCGTGGCCAACTATCGGCCTGGATTCAGCCTGAATGCCGGCGGCGAGCGAGAGCTCATTCTCAAAGAGCTCTCACCTCATCAAACCAGCGAGCTACTGGCGTCACTACTCGACGGACGGCCCGTTCCGGACGAGCTGACCAATTTCATCGTTCAGCGCACCGACGGCAACCCCTTCTTTGTCGAGGAGATCGTCAACAGTCTCATCGAGACGGGGGCAGTCGGTTTCGACGGAAACAGCTGGCAGCTATCGACGGATTTCGATTTGATCAATCTTCCGACGTCAATCCGAGGTGTGATAGGGGCCCGGATAGACCGGTTCGACGATCTTCGGAGAAGGGTCCTCCGAGAAGCGGCAGTGGTAGGCCGGGAGTTCCTGTACGACGTCGTGAAGCGCGTGACTACGGTGACGGACGAGCTGGATCCCAGCCTCCACGACCTCGAGGTCGCCGACCTCATCCGTGAAAAGTCCCCGGACCCGGATCTTGAGTACTTCTTCAAGCACGCGTTGACCCAGGAGGTCGCCTACGAAGGTCTCCTTAAATCTGAACGAGAGCAGCTCCACGCCCGAGCCGCCAGTGCCATCGAAGCCCAGTTTGCGGGTCGGCTCGAAGAGGTGACCGAAACGCTCGCCTACCACTACTCGCATAGCGGGATCACCGAAAAAGCCCTCTATTACCTGATGGCTGCGGGGCGCAAAGCCATCGAACGCTTCGCCTTGGCCGAGTCCCAAGCCCACTACCGGGCCGCATACGAGCTGCTGGAGTCCGAACCACCTTCCGCTGCCAAGGACGTCGCACTGGTCGACGTCCTGCTCGAGTGGGCATTTCTGGCCTACTACCAGGCCCGTCTCGCGGACCTACTCGAACTCCTGACCAAGCATCAGAACGCCGTCGACCGGGTCGCCGATCCGGAACGGCTCGGAATGTGGACCGGCTGGATCGGCCATTGCCAATACATGGCCGAAGGCCAGTTCCGGAAAGGAGTCGCGACGTTGGACCGGGCTTTGAAGCTGGGACAGGAGGCGTCGAGCCCTCGCGTTATTGCCTATGCCCAGGCGTGGCGGGTGTGGGGACTCTGGTGGCTCGGTAATCCCGAGGAGGCGCTCAAGGCGGGAGCTGAGGCAGAGGAAATGTCGCGGCAGCTCGTATCCGAGCCGTACCCGTGGATCAAGTCGCAGTGCGGGGTCGCCTTCGTGCTGGCCAGAGACGGAGAGTTCGAGAAAGCGCGCGCAATCGCCGACGACCTCATCGGCTTCGGTGAGCGAACCGGTAACGCCCGCTCGAGGGCTATGGGTTACTTCGTTCAGACCCAGATCGCCCAAACTGTCGTCGACGACACCGCCGCGCGCCTCGCCTATCAAGCCGCGGTTGACGCCGCTAATGACCCTATCTACCAGCACTCTCCAGCTATTTCGCTGTTCTATGCGCTGATCAAGGCTGGAGCTATGGCTGAGGCTCGCGCCCTCCACGACGATCAGATCGAACGCTTCATCGAGGGTCGCCATGTGCGGTTCTCCCGGCGACTGTTCCAGCTTGGCGAAGGCGTATTGCTGGCTGTAGAGGGCAGCCCCAACGAAGGCTTCGACCAGATAGAAGAGGTGATGGATCGTTCAACCAACGACGGCGAGCTGCTCCACGTCCGTGCCGGCGAGGTGATGCTGGCAAGCATGTACGGCCATGTTGCCCAAGCCGAGTCGCCGACCCTCAGGGAGATTCTGAAGAATGCCCCTTTTTCGCTGCGGCGAGGCTTGAGAGCCAAGAAAGAAGCCAGGACGCGGCTTGAGCGATTGCTTTCTCGCCTCGATGAGTGGGGCGAAAACGGAACCCGGTTTCAAATCGAGTACGAGCTGGCGCAGCTGCTCGCCCACGAGGGCAGCCGTGGGGAAGCTGCGGCGCACCTACGGGCTGCGATCGAAGCCGTTAAGCCGGCGGGTGATACTCAGGCCTTGCACCAGGCCCAGGACCTACTCGCAGAGCTGACGGGGGACTCCTAGAGGGCGTAACGCCGGGGCCCGGCGGGGAGAAGCGGCGGCAGATTCGTGATGGTCGCGAGAACTCACGGGCGGCTCGATTAGCGGGCCGCAGTCGGCTGCTCCCGATCGTCGCTAGCTTCGTGGCGGCATAGTGACCCGCACGCGGGATCAGCTTCCCGGGAAAGGAGCTACAGGATGTCGGTGGCAAAGACAGTCGAGCTGACCTCACGGTCAGACGAGTCATTCGACGATGCAATTCGCAAGGGCGTCGCCAAGGCTTCGGAGACCATCCAGGGTTTGAAGCAGGCTTGGGTGATGAATCAGAAGGTCATCCTGGACGGTGCCCAGATCTCGGCCTATCAGGTGGACCTCCGCGTTACGTTCGTTGTCAACTGATTCTGCCCAGCACTGGCCATCAGATTGAAGGTGAGGCCGAGCATAAGCTACCTCGACGACACGATGCCGGTGTGGCGCTGGTGCGAAACATACGGCAGGCAGTTCGACGCCACACCGGATGAGGCCCTGGCTGCGTTCTTCGCTGTTACACCGGACGAGATGCCTGTCGCCCGGTTGCTGTTGACCGCTCGCGACCTGCCCGGCGCTCTGGTCGGGCAGCGCCGCTTCGACGGGATGCCACGTGAGGGTCCGCTTATCGACCGGATGCTTGACTTCGGTTTCTGCAAGCTGGCGGAGCAACCCGGTCGGGAGCTGGCGGTGGGGCTCATCGACCAGTCGTGGAAGTTAGATGGAGGCGAACGCGCGGATATCGAGAACCGTGAAGAGTTCATTGCTTTCGACCGTCCCGGCTTCGTAAAGATCGGAGCCAACTTCCTGGCGACGCCCGTCGACGACGGCGTCTTCCTCAGTACCCAGACCCGGATTCTTGCCACAGACTCGAGGACCCGGCGCGTGTTCTCCGCCTACTGGTTCTTCATCCGGCCCTTCAGCGGCATGACCCGGAGGGCCTGGCTCGAGGCCACGCGACGAAGGCTGAGGAGCTGAGCCGGAGGGTCAGTTAGCGGATCGGCCTCCACATATGAAATAGAAATGGCGTCACTCTCGGGGAGCGATAGGACACGAGGACCCAGGAGGTGGTAATACCGACATTCAGGGGGCGGACGACCTGAAACTCCCGTCTGCAGTTGCTGCACTGGCCCCACACTTCAGCACCTACTTCTTCGTTCAGATCCACGGCTTGTGTCTCGACGCGGTTCTGCGTCTGGCAATGTGGGCATCGCACGGTCAGAGTCCGACGGACGGGCATATTGCAAGGCTACGCCGGGCGTGTAATCGAGGCGCTACTTAGACTGCTCGGCGATGCGCAGAGCCCTCACCTTCGTGCTGGGCCTGGTCCTCATCCTCGCTGGCTGCAACGGCGACGACAAAGCGGCCACCACCCTCGCTGGACAGGCGCCCGGTGAGACGGAGGCTGGCTTCCACGTGGTGCTCACCGACGTTTCCGACTTGGTCGAGGCCGTGGAGCCCAGCGTGGTCACTGTCACGCTCACCCAGCTCCGACTCGACGAGCTGGGCGATGTCACCGAGGTGCCCGCCGGTGCCGGTACCGGCGTGGTAATCGACGCCGATGGCCATGTCCTCACCAATGCCCACGTGATCGCGGGCGCACGCAGCGTCATCGTCGTCGGGCCGGACGGGGATCTTCGGACAGCTCAGGTGGTCGGCACGTGGGACGCAGAACAGAACAACGACCTGGCGCTGCTCCTGCTGGAAGAGAAGTCGGGGCTCGAACCGATCGTGATGGGGTCGAGCCGCGAGCTCAAGGTGGGCGATCCTGTTGTCGCCATCGGCAACGCACTCGGTCGTGGGCTCTCTGTCACCGTCGGCATCGTGTCGGCCAAGGGAAGGGACGTGGTAACGGATACGTCGAAGTTGGAGGGGGTGTTGCAGACCGATGCTGCCATCAACCCCGGCAACTCGGGCGGGCCGCTGCTGAACGCCCGCGGCGAGTTGGTGGGCATCAATACGGCTGGTGCGCGGCAAGCCGAGAACATCGGGTTCGCCATCCCCGTCGACCAGGCGCTGCCTTTCGTCAATTACGTGATCGCCGAGGCCGGCCAGCCCTTCATCGGGGTCGGCCTGCACACGATCACTCCGCAGCTGGCAGCACAATTCGGGCTACCAGTCGATGAGGGGGCAGTGATCACGGAGGTCTTTGGAGGCGGCGCGGCGGCAGATGCCGGATTAGTGGTGGGCGACATCGTCGTCGCGGTTGACGATGATCAGATCTCGAGTCGAGAGGACCTCCTGGAGCGGGTCGACGAGGCAGGTGTCGGAGGCGAGTTGATATTTACCCTCATGCGTCTGGTCGAGGACCGCTTCGAGCTGGCTGAGGTCGTGATCGAGGTGGATGCCAGGTAGCGGGAGAGAGGCTCCTGGGAGCCAACTCCGGCCAGCGACAGCACCCGGAGGCACGACGGGTGTGCTCAGCGCGGGCTTCGACGCTCGGGCGTTACGAGTGGCCGCTGATTAGCCGAGCCAACACCAGCCCGGGCAAAAGGCGAGAATCAGTGCTAGAGGTAAGGGCTGAAATGGCTCGTTACTTGGAGCTGAGGCGGCACACCGACAACGACGGCGACATGCTGAGCCCAGAAGGTGTGCAGGCCGCTTTAGACCTGGGCGGGTCGCTGAGTGGCGGCTACCAGGTGCTCGTTTCGTCCGGAGCCCAGAGAGCGACCCAGACCGCCGCCTGTGTGGTTGCCGGGCTCGGCGAGCGAATCCCGGATGGCGTGATTGTGGAGCCCGCCCTCCGTTCAACCATGGAGGATCGGTGGCGAGCCGCATACCGATCGGCGGGCGCAGGGGACCTCGAATCTTTGCGAAGGGCCGACCCAGAACTGGTTCAGGCTGACTCCGGACGGCTAGCTGAAGGGCTCAAACGCACGTTTCACCGACTCCAAGAAGGGCAGCGTGCCCTAGCGATCGGGCATAGCCCCACCAACGAGGCCGCCATATTCGGCCTAACCGGCGTCATCGTCGCGCCAATCGCCAAAGGCCAAGGGGTCCTAGTCGTCGACACCGGCGACGCCTATCAGATCGAAGCCGTCGACTGACCCAGCCAACGCGCCGTAGGCCAACGTAAACGGGGCCCCAACGAGGGCGTGCGCAACCGAGGGCCCCCGCCGACACAAGGCCAATAACCCTCTTGAGAAGCGAGGCAATGAGTTAGCGGGCCAGTGTTGACAGTGGGTGGGGTCCGGCTCAGAGTGAGAACACACGAATGGAGCGAACCGGTTGAACTCGCCGAGTCGGCCCGGCCGTTGTCAGGCCAAGAGTTTTTCGTGGCGTGGTCTGAAGGTGAGATAACACCGCCCATGGCCGCAACCCTCGGGTTCGGGCTCGAAGACTTCGGAGACGGCCACGTCGAGATCAGCTGCACCCCAGACGAGTTTCACTACAACCCCTACGGGACGGTTCATGGGGGGTTGGCCGCCACTCTGTTGGACGCGGCAACCGGATGTGTGATCCAGACCCGGCTACCAGCAGGAGCCGGATATGCGACTCTCGACCTCTCGGTCAACTACCTCCGTCCCATCACGACTGAGACCGGCACGGTTAGCTGCGTGGGCAAGGTCCTAAGCATGGGCAGAACCGTCGCAGTTTCAGAAGCCGAAGTCCAAGATCAATCGGGCCGGGTCCTCGCCCGAGCCACCGCCACCTGCCTTCTGATCACACCAGACCC
>JBHICV010000011.1:0-32211 GCA_046759765.1 Acidimicrobiia bacterium | reverse complement strand
TGGATCACGGCCACATCCACTCGCAGCCGTTCTCGGAGGGCGTCAAAACGGGAGCACTGGAGGGCTACAGCACAACTGCAACACCAGTCGACGGCGGCTATCGGGTCAGTGGGGTCAAGATCTTTGCGTCCCTGGCCGACGCCGCCGACTTTCACAACGTTCTGGCGATGGTGCCTGACGATGACCAAGTGCACTTCCTCGGAGTGCCGGCCGATGCGGACGGAGTCACCATCGAGGGCGAGTGGGACCCCCTCGGCATGCGTGGAACCGTGTCGAAGAACCTGGTCATGCAGGACGTGTTCGTTCCTGCTGAGAACGAATGGCTTCCTGCGGGCGGGTTCAACCAGGCCGCAGAGCGATGGCCGTTCATGTACCTGACACTCTCATTCACTTTCCTGGGTCTCATGCAGGGAGCGATCGATTTCACGCGGGACTACCTCATTGGCAAGGGAGGCGAAGGCGAACGACGCGAGATTCCCCAGAAGCAGCAGGGTTGGGCCGAGATGCTGCTCAAGCACGAGCAAGCTCAGTCGCTCACCTATCGAGTGATGGCCGAGATGCATCGGGACCCGGAGCCGGAGCTGGTGAAACGATCCTGGGCGGCCGTGGTGGCCACCATGGAGACCGCCCCGGAAGTGGCTGCTCTCGCCATTCGCGTCTGTGGGGGGCGGTCGCTTCTCAAGCCACTTGCGCTGGAGCGCATCTACCGGGACGCGCGGTGTGGGGCCACGATGCTCCCGTGGAGCGTCGACGTGTGCCTCGAGCGTCTGGGGCGCTACGACCTCTTCGACGAGGCCGTCAGCCCGGCCTGACGAGCTAGCCCTTGGATTTCGGCGTCTTCCTACCGGTCAGCGGCCGGGCTGCACTGCCCGACACGCTGCGTGATTTCACGACCCAGGTCGAGCAGTGGGGCTTTTCTGCCGTGTGGGCGGCAGACCGGATCGTGGTTCCTTGGACGATCGACACTCCGTACCCATACAGCGTCGACAACGAGTTCATCGTGCCGCCGGACCGCCCCTTCCTCGAGCCGCTGACGGTTCTGGCGTATCTCGCCGGCTGCACCGGCAGTATCCGGCTCGGCGTCTCGGTCGTGGTGATGCCATATCGCCATCCGCTCTACTGGGCCAAGATCGCCACGTCGATAGATCGGCTCTCCGAGGGCAGGCTACTGCTCGGTGTGGGTGTCGGCTGGATGCGCGAAGAGTTCGAGGCGCTCGACGCCTCGTTCGAGGAGCGCGGTGCGATATCGGACGAGCAACTCGAGATCCTGCGGCGGGCTCTTCACGATGACAACGTGTCCTTCGAGGGCCGCTTCTACACCTTTGGGAACGTCGCTTTCGAGCCGAAGGCCACCGGTCGGATGCCGATCTGGGTGGGGGGCGAGGGCAAGGCCGCGCGGCGACGTACCGCACGCTACGGCGACGCGTGGTTTCCGTATTTCGTGAGGATCACTCCCGAAGGCTTGCAACAGCAGTTCACCGAGCTCGTCCAGCTGGCGGAGGCCAATGGACGCGATCCATCGGAGATTGAGCTGTGCTGCTGCGTCCCGATCGAGGTGACGGAGGAGGACGTCCCGCAGGAGCCCGACCGGCTGCGGGGAAGTCCCGACCAGCTCGCCTCGGCGGTCGCCGGCTTTCGGGACGCCGGGGTGAAGCACCTGGCCCTGCAGTTCATGGTGCCTCGCTATCCGGACCGGCTGGCCCAGATCGAACCATTCGCCGCCGAAGTCATGGGAGCGGGCTGAACAGCTACTCGGGAAAGAATCCCTGCTCGAGGGCGACCGCGGCCAGCGCCGCTCGGTTGGTCACACGAAACCGGGCGTAAGTGGCCTTCACCTCCGCCTTGACCTTGCTCCGGTTCCAGCCGAGCGTCTTTCTGATCTCGGCGGCGCTAAGGCCCCTCGCGGCCATCCGAACGAGGTCGGCTTCGGGTTCTGAGCGCGAGGTGGAGAGAGCGCCTGCGTCTACCGCGGACAGCACCGCGTCGACGGCTTCGCGGTCCAGGCACCCGGAATCGACGAAGTGCTTCAGAACGCGCTCGGCCTGTTCGCGGTCCATGGCCGGCCGGTGAGGTCGAAGCTCGGTCAAGGCGGATAGGTCGTCGGCGGCCGCGAGCAGCCGCGCGGCTTGCGTCAGCTCGTCCCCGGAGGCGCCCTTGTGATAGCCCGACCCGTCTACGCATTCATGATGAGATGAGGCCAGGCCGGCAAGCGGCCCGACAATCTCAGAATGCTCCAGAAGCCGCTCCGTGTGGAACGGATGGCGACGCACCTGCTCCATCTCCTCTACTTCAAGCGTCTCCGCTTTGTTCCAGATGAACGAGGAGACGCCGACCCTTCCAATGTCGTGGACGAGCCCGGCATGCCTGAGCAGGTCAGAGTCTTCGGGAATCCCTGCCGGCTCCGCCGCGGCCGCAGCCAGGGCGGCCACGCGACGTGAGTGCCCGAGCAGGAAGGGCGACTTGAGGTCCGCGAAGTCCGATATCACGGCAAGCGCCGCGTCGAGGTCGTTGACCAACCGATCGGGGGACGGATCGGCAGCCAGGACCGCGCCGCGGAGCGCCTCGAAGTCTTCGGGTTCTCGCTCCAACCGCGCATCCTCTTCAGCAACCGATCGGGCAGCATCAGTTCCCGTTCGGGTCCTCAGGAGTCTCAGGACCTCCTCGCCTATACCCAACCGTGCCCCCAGCCGGACGGACACCTCGGCTTCGGCTTGCCGCCATGTCCTCGCCCCACGGCCTGTGACCGGAGGTAAGTCTGCCCCTGCCCGGCGCGCTCTCTCCGTGGTTGTGGCGGTGCAGCCGAGATCCGTCAGGAGAGATGAGTAGTAGATGTCGGCAGCCGCTTCTGAGGTGACGTCGCGGCCGGGCGCACCCATTGCGTCGAGGCAACGGCGCAGCGCACTGCCGAGAGGCCTGCCCATGCCGAGGTCCGTAGCCAACGCCAGGGTGATGAGGACATCAGCGAGTCGTGGCGAGTCCCACATGCGGAGCCTCAAACTACCGGTGGCAGCGTTTTGGCTCGTCATTTGAAGCGGGGATTCACCGCGCGTGTTTGCCGGGCTCCCAGCGGCTCAGTGTTTCCCGTGCCCAGCCGAAAGGCTCCTCCTCGAGGTCGGTTGCCATCGTGTCGTTCCAGCGGTTCAGGAACCCGAAGAGGCCCACGACTGCCATTATCTCGACGATCTCCCCCTCCGTATAGTGGCGGCGCAGCTCTTCGAAATGATCCGGCGCGGCCGCGTTCGGGACCAGGGAAGCGTCTCGGGCAAGGCGCAACGCCGCCCGCTCCGCCTCAGTAAAAAGTGGGCTGGTCTCAAAATCCCACACCGCTGCGATCCTCTCTTCCTGGACGCCCCGCTCCCGGGCGTCAACCGCCTCGTGCGCCTGGCAGTAGCGGCACCCAGCCGCATGGCTGGAGACCATGGCGATCAGCGGCTTGAGCTCGATCGGCAAGGTGCCGGTGCGCCAGATCTTGGTGATCAGGTCCGAGAACGCGCGCAGGATCTCGGGCCTTCGGGCCATCGTGTACAGGCTGTTCGGTACGAAGCTGAGCGTGTCGTCGTAATGCTGGAACACCTCCTCGAGCTCGGGGAGGTCCTCCCGGCGCAGGGGTTCGAGGTTGGCCATAGACCTTCCTAGGCGAGCGTTACCCGCACCGGTAGGTGCTTGATCCCGCGGATGAAGTTCGAGCGGAGTCGCTCGACGGGTCCGGCCAGCTCGATAGAGCCCAGCCGCGGCAGCAGCTCCTCGAAGGTCACCCTTATCTCCAGGCGGGCCAGCCACTCACCCAGGCACCGGTGGCGGCCGCTCCCGAAGGCCAGGTGGTCGTTCGGCGAGCGGTGGATGTCAAAGGCGTACGGATCTCGGAAGTGGTCCTCGTCGTAGTCGGCCGAGATGTACCAGACCACCACCTTGTCCCCTTCACGGATGTCGACCCTGTTCAGCTGGGTGTCCTGGGCGGCGGTCCTTCGGAAGTGCATCGTGACGGTGGCGTACCTGAGGATCTCCTCGGTCGCCGTCTCGCCCACTGAAGGATCGTCCCTTAGCTGCTCCATCTGGTCCGGATGGTTCATCAGGTTCAAGATTCCGTGGCTGATCGTGTGCCGGGTCGTCTCGTTACCGGCCACTGCCAGCAACGTGAAGAAGTTCTTGAACTCCAGGTCGGTGAGAGGTTGGCCGTCGGGCTCGGCAGTGAGCAACCTGCTGATGATGTCGTCCTGGGGGTTGCTTCGACGCTCGAGCGCGAGCTCCTCCGCGTACAGGAACATCTCGAGAGCGGTTGGGCTCCGGAAAGGCAGCAGCCGCCACTCGTCGGTGTCGACCTGGTCGATGACGAACTCCGTGTACTCCGGGTCCGAGTGCGAAATCATCTGATCGCCCCAGGCCACCATCTGGTCGGCGTCGTCATCGGGCACACCGAGGAGTCGACACAGAATCCGGATGGGAAGCTCTCGGGAGATGCCAAGGACGAAGTCGAACTCCCCTCGCGGCAACACCTGGTCGAGGGTGTACCGAGTCAGCTCACGAAAGGCGTTCTCATAGGTGGCGACGACCCGGGGAGTAAAGCCTCGCTGCACCAAGCGTCGAAGACGCGAGTGCTCGGGAGGGTCGTACTCCATCATCGTCCGCCTTGCGTCGGTCTCCTCGGGAGTCATCTCCTCCAGGCGAATCCCTCCGGTAACGGTGAAACTCTCGTAGTCCCGAGACACCTGCACGACGTCGTCGTAGGAGGTGACGGCCCAGAAACCTCGGTTGGGCTCGGGTTCGGTGATCCATGCCACCGGCTCTTCTCGTCGTAGCCGGGCGAACGTGGCGTGCGGTGCGTCGTCCACATAGGTGTCGTGGCTGACGATGTCCGCCTGCGAATCGCCGAGTTCGAGGTCGACGGTCGTCTTCATAGTTCGGAGTGCCAATCCTATAAGACGCCCTCAGGGCTCCGGTCGCGCGCAGACGTTGCGCATCGTGCCAACCCCGCTGATCTCTGTTTCCAGGACCATTCCTTCGCGCAAGAAGACCGGCGGCTGGCGGCCCTCACCGGTCCCGGACGGGGTTCCAGTGAAGATCAGGTCGCCGGGCTCGAATGTCATGAAGCGGTTGAGCCACGAAACGAGCTCCGGGACCGGGAATATGAGGTCGCTGGTGCGCCCCCGCTGCATCTCGGTGCCGTCGAGCCGCCCAACCAACTCGATGTCGTTGGGATCATCGAACTCGTCTGGTGTCACCATCACCGGCCCGGTCGGCCCGAACGTGTCGTAAGACTTGGCCATAGTGAACTGCTTCACAGGTGGGCGGAACTGCTCTTCCCGGTCGGAGATGTCCTGACCTCCGGTCACTCCCGCAATGTGGTCCCAGACGACCTCGGGTCCCAGACCATGGCACCGCTTCCCCAACACGAGCACCACCTCGGCCTCGAAGTCGACCATCTCGCGACCAGCCGGGATCACGATGTCGCCCTGTGGGCCTGTAACGCAGCTGGGAAACTTGGCGAACAGATGAGGCTCGTCCGGAATCGGTATCTCGAAGTCCTCGGCGTGGGACCGATAGTTGAGCGCGATCGCAACGATCTTCGTTGGTCTCGGGACGGGAGGTCCCAGCGAGGCTTCCTCGAGGGGAGGTAGTCCTTCGGGATCGCCAGTCTCGATCAGCACCCTCAGAGCGTCGTGATGCTCCAAGGACGAGAGGACCATCGGATCCGGGCCCAGAACGCCTCCGCTGGCTTGCTCGACGTCCAGCACCTTCCCGTCGGTGATCAGGCTTGCCCGGCCATCTACGTTCGCAAGTCGCATAGCGAGCGACAATACCTAACGCGATCATCCACCTGCCAGACGGGCGTCCAGCCGCTTCACAACCGCCTCGAGATCCGCCTGGCGGCCGGTAGTGAAGACATAGCGGTCGGGCCGCACAATGGCGAAGTCGGCATGCCGGTTAGCAAACCAAGACGTCAGTGAGTTATCTCGGACCAAGGGGAGGTCCATGGGTGGGGCGTCCAAGTCGCCGGAAGCAACGACCGAGAAGCCACCGCCGAGAGCCTCGTCCAGCAGAGCCCCGTCCAGTTGGGGCTGCGGAAATAGCTCGCCGGCTCCCTGCGATTCGTCCTCGATCAGACCCGACTTCAGCGGCGCGGCTCCGCTGTCGCCGCGCACGACACGCCGCGCCAGGATCTCCTCCTGAGCCGCCTGCTCCTCTGTGACCTGAATCATGTTGCCGATCTCGATAGTGCGTTCACAGAGCCGCGCAACGTGCGGCGCTCGTTCCGCCTCGTAGCTGGCAAGGAGCGGCGAGGCCGCCCGTCCCTGGATCACAAAGTCGAGCTTCCAGGCCAGATTGGCCGCGTCGCGCATCCCCGAACACATCCCCTGACCGAGGAACGGGGGCATCTGGTGGGCGGCATCTCCGGCGATGAACAGACCGCGGCGGTGCCACCGATCGGCCACCAAGCCGTGGAATCGGTAAACCGCGTGCCGGACTAGCTCATAGCTGTCTGCTGCCAGCCACGGCTCCAAGAGACCTCGTACGGTCTCAGGTCGCTCCATTTCGACCAGATCCTCGCCAGGCAGCGCCATTAGCTCCCAGCGTCGATAAGGCTCGGGAAGGGGAACAAAAGTGGCCGGCCGGTTCGGATCGCAGTACTGAACGATGCGGTCCGGGAGCTGGGCGTCACCGGTGAGCGCAACATCCACTACGAGCCAGTTCTGATCGAACTCGAAGTCCACCAATCCAACTTCCATTCGGCTGCGGGTGAAGCTCCTGGCACCGTCACATCCGACGACAAAGCGAGCGTTGTATTCGCGGTGGGTCCCGGCCAAGTCGACGGTTTCCAGCGTCCATCCGGCCTCGATCTGTGTCAGTCCGACGACCTCGGACCCGAGACGAATATCGACCGTCGAGTGCTGGGCCGCGCCCGCCCGCAGGGTTTCCTCGAAGCTCGGCTGCCAGAAGAGAACGCTGGTCGGATAGCCGAAGAGGTTCGAATCGTGATCGGCGGCAAACGTAAGGAAAGAACGCCCCCGTCGATCGAGCATGTCCATACCCAGAGACGGAACGGACTGGGCGAGTACCGGCTCCGCCAGTCCGGCCGACTGGAGCACGCGCAGGGATGTGTCGTCCAGATGGCATGCCCGAGGCAGCGGGTAGATCTCCTCGTCGCGGTCGAACACGACCACGTCGAGGCCTCTGACCCCCAGGAGGTTGGCGAGGGTGGCACCAACGGGACCAAAGCCCACCACGGCGATGTCGAAGGCAGAACCGGCCATCCGTCTCAGCGTAGGGGGATCCGGTTCCCAGGTATCGTGTCCGGATGGCCGAGATTCGGCGGATACTGCTCGACGGCATCCCGACTCAGGTAGCCCGAGAGGGAGAGGAGCTGGTCGCGGCCGACGGTCGCCGGGTCACGGAGACCGAGGCGGTCTATCTGCCGCCCGTCGAACCGTCGAAGATCATCTGCTGTCACCTCAACTACGAGAGCCGGGTGCGAGAGTTCGGGATCGAGCTTCCGCCAACACCCACCTACTTCCAGAAGCCGACGACATCGCTCAACTCACACCGCGGCGCGGTAGTCCGCCCACGGGGGTGCCGCTACCTCAACTACGAGGGTGAGATCGTCATCGTGATCGGCAAGACCTGCCGCAATATCGCACCCAAAGAGGCCGGTGAATACATCGGGGGCTACACGATCGGAAACGACTTCGGCCTTCACGACTTTCGGGATACCGATGCAGGCTCGATGCTCCGGGTGAAGGGATCGGACACGCTATGTCCGATCGGCCCCGCCCTGGTCACCGACTGGGACTCTCGCGACCGGCGGATCCGCACCCTCGTAAACGATGAGGTCCGCCAGGAGGCCTCGACCTCGGAGATGCGCTGGGACATGGGCTATCTGGTGGCGGACCTGGCGCGCAACCTCACGCTCCTGCCCGGTGACGTCATCTTCTCGGGGACGCCCGCCAACTCGAGGCCGGTCGAGCCCGGAGACGTCGTGACCGTCGAAGTGGAAGGTCTCGCTGCTTTGACCAACCTCATCGTCGAGGGTCCCGAGCCCATCCGGGACGACGTCGGAGCTCAACCGACCGAATCCGAGGAGGTCGTGTCCACCGCCCTGGGCGGAGATTGGGAGTTCCGAGGGATCCGGCCGCCCAAGAAGGGCTGAACACTTCCGTTTTGGTGACGGCAATCCACCATATGGGTGAGCTGGCGTCACAAGAACGGATGGCCCGTGTTTTGGTGACGGCAATCCACCATATGGGTGAGTTGGCGTCACAAAAACGGGGGGTAACCTCGACCGAGATGAGCAAGCCTCGCATCGGTGTGTCGGTCTGGAAGCGCCCCCTGGAGACCTCCCTGGGGCAGCCCGAGATCATGCATGCCCTCTCGGACGACTACATCCGGCCGATCAGGGCGGCGGGAGGGCGTCCGGTGCTTATCCCTCCTCTCCATCCGGAGGACGCGGATGAGGTCCTCGACGACCTCGAGGGCCTGATCATCAGCGGCGGCGGTGACATGGATCCTGCCCACTACGGGGAAGAGAACGAGGGACAAAGCGTTAACCCCGACTCAGACGTCGACGCGTGGGAGATGGCTCTCGTCCGCGGAGCCCAGGAACGCGGCATGCCGCTGCTCGGGGTCTGCCGTGGAATGCAGGTCATGAACGTCGCCTTCGGCGGGACGCTGTCCCAGGACATCACGGATCCCGAGGGCGTCCATCGGCCAGTCGAGGGAACTCCCGACGAACTGCGGGACGCCTCGCACTCCGTGCAGATCACGCCCGGAAGTCGGTTGGCCCAGCTATACGGAGTCGAGCAGCGCCTCGTCAACACGATCCACCATCAGGCGCCCGCGAAGGTCCCCGAGAGCCTCACGGTCGTGGCTCGGGCACCCGACGGCGCCATCGAAGCTCTGGAATACAACGGCGAGTGGTATGCGCTCGGCGTGCAGTGGCACCCGGAGCGGTGGGCCTTCGAGGAGGAAGGACCGTTGTTCAAGAGTCTGATTGGCGAGGCCGGACGGTACCGACGGGACAAATGACCGAAGCCCGTCGCCCCGCTCGGGCCGAGGTCGTCGGCAGTCTGCTCCGACCACCCGGACTGAAGAGAGCCGTGGAACGGTTCTATGAACCCGAGCATCGGGCGGTTCTCCAAGACGAAAGGCAAAAGGACCACTCCGATCTTCGACGCCTCGAGGACGCGGCGATTGCGGAGGTTGTCACCCGTCAGATCGACGCAGGACTGGACGTGGTGTCCGACGGAGAGTTCCGGCGATATATGTTCCTCAATTCGTTTTGGGACGCAGTGGACGGCTTCTCGACCGAATCGAACCCGCTCGAGTTTCGAAACGACCGGGGCGAGACCGTCGTCTGGCATGTCCACAAGGTGCTTGATCGGCTCCGCAGAGTCGACAGCCCGGCTGCACGAGAGGTCGCCTACCTGAAGGGGATCACCGCCCACCCGTTCAAGGTCACCTTTCCCGCCGGGTCGATCTTCTCCAACCCGTACACCTGGAAGCCGGGCGTCAACGACCACGTCTACGGCTCCCGGCAAGAGCTCACCGACCACGCGGTCGCCATCGAACGAGAGCTCGTGGCCGATGCCATCGCCGCGGGTGCTCGCTATATCCAGTTCGACTTCCCGATCTATCCGTTCCTGGTGGACGAGCGCTGGCGGGAGCGCATGACACGGGCAGGCTTTGACCTGCACGAGGTCCTCGACGAGGCGGTCGAGGCCGACCGTGCGGTGCTGGCCGGAATCCCCGAGTACGTGACCCTCGCGCTGCACATCTGTCGGGGGAACTACCGGTCGAGTTACTTGTGTGAGGGATCGCTCCAGCCCCTGGCCGAACGTATCTTCGCCGAGCTGCCCTATGACGTGTTTCTCGTGGAGTGGGACGATCAAGGGCGCATGGGCGACTACTCACCCATCCGGTTCGCGTCCCGGAATCGTATGGTTGTGATGGGTGTGGTGAGCACCAAGCACGCCGATGTCGAGCCGGACACGGAGCTTCTCAGTCGCATGGAGGTGGCCGCTCAGTACCTGCCCTGGGATCAGCTCGCTATCTCGCCCCAATGCGGCTTCGCCTCGGTGGTGGAAGGCAACCAGATCACGGAGGATGTGCAGTGGCAGAAGCTGGCCGCCGTGGGAAGAGTCGCCAAGAAGCTCTGGGGCTGACTAGAAGCGCGCCACCTCGTCCAGGAACCAATCGACCATCCGGTAGGTGTTGGCCCTCGCCTCTGGCTCGCTTGCCTTGCTCTCTCGCACGAGATCGTCCCGATCGATGCCGAGCCGCTTCAGCATCCGGTGTCCGCCCACTTCGATCCACTGTTCGACCCTGTCAGCGGTCACTTCCGGATGAAACTGGATGGCGAAGTTTCGCCCGACTCCGTAGGCCTGGCTGCCGTTGTCGTTTCGGGCGAGCTCGACGGCGCCGCTCGGCAGCGAGAAGGTGTCCTCATGCCACTGGAACCATGGCCCTGGGGCGATCATCTCCGGCAGATCGGTCGAGATCTGATGCCAGCCCACCTCTATCTCGGGCGCCGGAAAGACATCGCCGCCGAGAGCCTTGGCCAGCGCTTGGGCACCAAAGCAGATACCAAAGACGGGAATGTCCTTGGCTTGGGCGGCGCGTATCAATTCGAGCTCCCGATTGATCCAGCTACCGATCGTCTCTTCGTCGTACACCGACCAGACCGCACCGGCCGGTGCGAGTAGATCGAAGTCCTCGAGATCGGGGAACGGGATCTCCGACACTGGGTCGTCGATAACGGCCACGTAGTGGTTGACGAGCTCCCAGCCACGCTCCACCAGGCGGTCACCGACGATGTCGGCGCCGGAGTATTGATCGTGATGGACGAAGAGTGCTCGCATTGAACCTATGGCTTGAGCCGTCTGAGGTCCACATCCTCGTCGACGAGTGCCTTCGGGTCGACCTCAGCTTGGGCTTCCATCAACTTCATCGCCGCTCGGAGCTCCCGCTGCCTACCGAAAGCCACCGCCGACCGGATCGTTCCCGCAGCCAGGTCAAAGGCGATGAAGTCCCGATCCTCCATGCTGCCGCGAACGACGCGTCGGTCGGTCTCTCCTTCAAAACCTGCGTGCTGGATGGTCAGGTCGTATTGATCTGACCAGAACCAGTGGACATCGGTGTACGGATCGCCTTGGGAGATCATGCTCCTCGCCGCGGCGGCACCTTGCCGCAGCGCGTTCTGCCAGTGCTCGACCCGGATGTGCCTGCCGGCCAAGGGATGAAAGTGATTGGCGACGTCACCGGCGGCATAAACCCCCTCGACGTTCGTGCGGCACAACTCATCCGTGACGATGCCGTTGTCCACCGCAATGCCCGTCCCGTCGGTGATCTCGGTGTTCGGGACTATGCCGACACCCACTACGACGAAGTCGGCGTCGATCTGCCGGCCGGAGTCAGTCAAGACCTGTTCCACCCTGCTCGAGCCTCGGAACTCGCTCACGGTGTCGTTGGCCAGGATTTCCACCCCTTGATCGGCGTGCAACCGTCCGGCTACGGCACCGAACTCATGTCCTAGGACTCGCTCCAGTGGGACAGAGAAGATCTCGACTGCGGTCACCTCGACGCCTATCAGGCGCAGCGAGGCCGCCACCTCGGCACCGATGAACCCCATTCCCACGACCACTGCCTTGCCGCCATCGGAAGCCGCTTTCCGAATGTCATCGGCATCGACGTGGGTGCGAAGGTCAAAGATGTTCTCGAGGTCGGCACCTGGGACGTCCAGCCGACGGTTGCGACCGCCGGTGGCGATCAAGACCTTCTCATATGAGAGGCGCGACCCGTTGGCCAGCTCGACTACTCGCTGCCCCACATCCAGCCGGGATGCCCTGACGCCCAGGATCACCTCTACCTCCGCCTCGGAGTACCACGAGAGCGGCTGCAAGAGCGATCGATCGAAGTCGGACTCGCCTCGCAAGTATTCCTTCGACAAGGGCGGGCGCTCGTAAGGAGGATCGGGCTCCTCCCCAATCAGCACGATTTCGCCCTCGTAGCCAGACCTGCGGAGCTCTATCGCGGCCGCGCCACCGGCGAGATTCGCACCGACGATGACCAGAGGAGCTGACACTCAGATGGTCACATCGATGTCGTCATCGATGACACTCACACCGTAGATCGGAAGTGGCTCCGTTGCCGGTCCCTCGATCACCTTGCCCGTGTGAATGTCGAACACCGAGAAGTGGCAAAGGCACGTGATCTCGGTGCCGTCGATTTCGCCGTCTTCCTCCAACGAGCATTCCTCGTGAGTGCACATATCGTCGAAGGCATGGAACTCGCCGTCCGACTGAGCAATCGCGATCCGAACCCCATCGACGTCGAACGCCTTGATCTCGTCCGGCGGAACCTCTGAGGACTTCCCGACGATAGCCATCTCTCTCCCGTCCGGAGCCGACATTAACGCCCTAGAGTCGGCTCTCAACACCAGCCTCCCGGAGGGCACTATCGTCCGCCTTCAGAACCTAGATCGAGGTGTGGAATGAGTGTCGAGGCAGTTACAGAGCTTCCTACTTGGGAGTTCGAAGATGGGCCGGTGTTGGATGTGGACTGCAAAACGGAGGTGGCGCGGTCCGTATTCAGGGTGCTGCTGGCCGTCGGTGAGGACCCGACGCGCGAGGGCTTGGCAGATACGCCCGAGCGAGTAGCTCGCGCTTACGACGAGCTCCTCTTCGGCTACACGATCGATCCCGTCAAGCTGCTGAACAACGCTCTGTTCGAGGTCGACTACGACGAGATGGTCGTGGTATCGGACATCGACTTCTACAGCCTCTGCGAGCATCACCTGTTGCCGATCATCGGCAAAGCGCACGTGGCCTACCTCCCGGACAAGAAGGTCGTCGGACTCTCGAAGATCCCACGCGTGGTCGACGCGTACGCGCGCCGGCTTCAGGTTCAGGAGCGGATGACCCGCGAGGTAGCCGACCTGCTCGACGATCTGATCGAACCGCAAGGGATTGGAGTGGTGGCCGAGGCACTCCACATGTGCGTCGCGATGCGGGGTGCGAAGAAGGCGAATTCGGTAATGCGTACAAGCGCCTTGCTCGGCACCTTCAAGACGAGCGAGAAGACCCGAGCCGAGTTCTTCCGGCACATCGGCCAGCACCACGATCACTAGTGGACCTTGAAGGGTTCTGCGCACTGGTGACCGGAGGCGCTCACCGCGTGGGCCGCGCCATTGTCCTCGAGCTCGCTGACGCGCGTTGCCGCGTTGGGCTTCATTACGGGACCTCGGTCGATGCCGCCAAGCAGACGGCTTCCGAGCTGGAGGAGCGTGGAGTGACGATGTCACTCCATCAAGGGGATCTGTCTATTGCAGGCGTGGCCGAACAGGTGGTCGCCGAGGCATCCGAGGCCATCGGACCACTGCGCGTCCTCGTCAACAGCGCGGCGGTGTTTCCCGAGGATCGAATCGAGACGATCACCCGGGAACAGTGGGACACGACCGTTGCCATCAATCTCAACGCCCCCGTCTTTCTCACCCAGGCTTTCGCCGCCCAACTGCCCGATGGCATGACGGGCTCAGTGGTGAACATCTCGGACTGGCGCATCGAGCGGCCTTACCCTGACCACTTCTCCTACAACGTCACGAAAGGGGCGTTGTCGAGCTTCACCAGGGTGGCCGCCGCCGCCCTAGCTCCGAGGGTGAGAGTCAACGCGCTGGCGTTGGGAGCCATCCTCCCGCCGCCGGGCAAGGACTTCGCCTATCTGCGGGAGCTGGCACAGGACATCCCACTCCGCCGGCCGGGATCACCGGAGGCCGTAGGGAAGGCCGTTCGGGCGCTGCTGGAGAACGACTTCGTCACCGGGCAGGTGCTGGGCGTCACCGGCGGCGCGGAACTCGTATAGCAAGTGGCCGGAGATCGCATTCTGATCAAGGACCTCCTGGTACGAGGAGTCATCGGCATCAACCCGGATGAGCGGACTAAGCCTCAAGACATCCTGATCAGCGTGACGATGTGGGCAGATACGAAATCTGCAGCCGATACCGACTCGATCGAAGATGCCATCAACTATCGCACGGTCTCTAAGGCCATAATCGCCCACACCGAGCAAGGTGACCCGCAGCTGGTCGAACGGCTGGCGGAGGAACTCAGCAGGGTCTGTTTCGAGGCCGACCACCGGATCGAGCAGGTGGAGCTCACGGTCGAGAAGCCGAGCGCGCTTCGCTTCGCCCGCTCGGTAGGCGTGACCATCCGCCGGACCAGAGCCGAGGTGCTGGGCGAGTGACGAACCGAGCGGCGATCCTGCTCGGCAGCAACATCGAGCCCGAGGCGAACCTGGCAGCTGCGCTTGAACGTCTTGACCAGCACGAGGCATTGGATGTGTTAGCGACCAGCGCGGTTTACAGGTCCGATCCGGTCGGTCCAGCAGGCCAACCGCCATTCCTCAACGCGGCGGTGGTCCTGGAAACGCCCCTACCTCCCGAGGAGCTGCGCGCCGAGCTTCGCCGCATCGAGGCTCAGCTGGGGAGGGTGCGGTCGGAAGACAGGTTCGCGCCCCGTCCAATCGATCTCGACATAGTGCTCTATGGGGATGTCGAAGCCGATTTCGACGGCTGGAAACTGCCGGACCCCGACTTAGAGCTGCCTCACGTGTTGGTGCCTCTGGCCGAGATCGCGCCCGATTGGGTGGTGCCCGGCCGTCAGGAGAGCTTGGCCGAGCTGGCGGCGCAGGCCGACCGTTCAGGTCTCACCAGCTGAACGACTGCCGCGTCGAGTGAAGCTGTTTGAATCTCCCTATGGAGACCGGACCGACCATCGGTGACGCCTTCGGCCTGGCGCTCCTCGACTACCTGGAGCATGGGGAGCAGGAGTCACCGAACGTCATCGAACGCGACGACGGGATGGTCGAAGTCATCGACACCGGCGTCTTCTTCGACGGCGGAGCGCCCTGGTCTTCGCTGGAGGAGTCCGTACCGGACCGAGCCGGCCGGCGGGTACTGGACGTCGGTGCGGGAGCGGGAAGGCACTCCCTTGTCCTTCAGGAAGCGGACCATGATGTGTTGGCGCTCGACATCTCTCCCGGTGCAGTCGAGGTCTGCAGCCGGCGGGGGGTCCAGCACACCTTCGAGGGCTCGATCTTCGATCTGGCCGGCGTCAAAGCGGAACCGTTCGACACGTTCCTTCTCTGCGGCCACAACTACGGGCTGCTGGCAAGCCCGGAGCACGCCCCGAAGTTCCTGGGCACATTGGCCCGATGGCCACACCCGGAGCCCAAATCATCGGGACGTGCCTAGATTCGCTTCAAACCACCAACCCCCTACATCTCGCCTACCACCAGGTCAACCGTGAGCGTGGACGGCTGCCGGGACAGCTGCGGCTACGCAGTCGCTGGACGAACGTAGCCTCGCTCTGGTTCGACTATCTGTTCGTTCCTTCAGAGGAGCTGGCCACTATCGCCGAGGGCTCAGGTTGGCGTCTGACCGATCGCCGGGCCGGCCCGGCCTCATACCTGGCGGTCGTCCGGCTCGAGCGCTGAGCTGGGCTCCAAAGGACCCCTAGACAATGGTGATCTCGATCTCGTGGACGAAGTTGTTGCCATAGCCATGACGGTTCCAAATGGGATCCTCCGGCTGGACATGGCCGGCGGCGTCGGAAGCCTTGGCTGAGAGTCGGAATACGCCACGACTCGGAGGGTCGAAGGTCCACTCCCATGACAGGGCGGCATAGGGTCCTTCTGGCTCCCCCATGCGAGCTGCGTGTCTCGATTGGGGCCCGGTCCCCACCTCGACGCTGGCGATGGACCCTTGGCCGGACCACGCCAGCCCGCGGACTGTCACCGGGCCCAGAGGCAGCTCGGCCCCGCTCGCCGGCTCGGTGATGACTGAACGAACTCGTATGGGACCGACCGGCTCACCCTCCTCGGCCGTCGGGTCACCGAAGTAGCGGTATTTGCGAGGGAAATGCCCCTCGAAGCGCGACTCCAGTGCGGTGATAGACGTAAGCCACTTCACCGACTGCATGCCGTAGTGACCGGGGACCAGCAACCGCACGGGATAGCCGTGCTCTGCCGGCAGCGGGTTTCCGTTCATCTCCCACACCAGCAGCGCCCGGTCGGTCTGTGAGGCCGCCAGCCTGAAGGCGTAGATGATGTCTCCATCCGGATGGACGTTGCCCCGATCCGCGCCGGTGAAGACGTAATCCTCGGCAGCGGCCGACGGCTCCACTTGCTCGAGAACTGCTTCCAGACGGGTACCGCCAAACCGGGCGGTGCTGACCGCGCCCAGGCCCCAAGGGACTCCTTCCGGCACCGGATCCATGAGCGACCGGCCATTGCCCGCGCACTCGAGCGTGACCACCTGCTCGGTGAACGGCAGGGAGCGAAGCTCGGCGAGGGACAGGGAAACGGGACGGTCAACCGCGCCCCCCACGGTCAAGCTCCAGATGTCCGCATCTAACTGAGGGATGGGAAAGATGGATCGCACGTAGAACGGGGAGCTCGTGCCCACGGCCAGTGAGCTCAACGGAACCTCGCGATTCGGCGGGTCCTCGGAAATCGTGATGAATCGAGTCATAACCAGACGGGACAACCTACCGGCTCGCTAAGAGATCGTCGCTCAGCTATCCGCCGAAACCGGGCGGCGAGCTCCGGATGCAACCCGGTAGCCCCACCAAATCAGGATGACAGCCGCCAGAAGCGAGATAGCGAACCCTCCACCCTCGCCAACAAAAGCCAGGACAGTGCCTCTGGAGGCGGCCGCAGCTACTCCGGTAACAATGAGGACGTTCGCCCATACGAGGCGCGGGTTGGTTTTGCGGAATCGAAAGATGCTCACGATGCCGAGCGCGACCAAGACGGTGGTACCGACGATTCCTCCCAGCAAGGCGAAAATGAAGGGCAGGCCAATCTCAAAGCTGTCCCTGGAACTCGGTATCCCTTCCTGCGGCAGGAACACGACCGTCGCCGAGATGATCACGATCACCGCCATGGCGGTGAACACGGCCAGGAAACCCTGAAAGACCCTGCCGGTCCGGGGGCCGATCACCAGGTAGAAGGAGCCGAGCGCCAGGTAGAGGATGTTCAGCACCGCGCCGAACAGAAAGAAGATCTTGTACAGCAGCTCGGACCATCCCCACGCCAAGGCCAATGCCAAGGCCCACGTGGCGATGGCGAACATGGCCATGCCGATGGCGTAGGCCACTACGTGTGGACGAGCACGGCGGACGGCGTCACGACCTAGATCGAACGCGAAACCCGTCGCCCCGGCCGCCGCGAGAAACGCAACCGCAGTCTCCACAGTCCGAGGCTAAAAGGGACCCTTTCGACAGCGAGTCGAAAGCGTAAATCCATCCGGTACGACACTCGACGACTAGTACCCTCACCCGACTATGTCACCCAAACACGTCCTCGTTGCTGTGGGGTGGCCGTACGCCAGCGGCTCTCGTCACCTGGGCCACCTCGCGGGCGCCTACCTGCCGGCTGACATCTTCGCCCGCTATCACCGCACCCAGGGCGACGAGGTCTTGATGGTTTCCGGAAGCGACGTTCACGGAACCCCGATCACGGTGCGCGCCGACCAGGAGGGCGTCGACCCTCAAGTCATCGTCGACCGTTACCACCAGGAGTTTCTCGACCAGTGGGACGACTTGGGAATCTCCTGGAATCTGTATACCGCGACCGGCACAGACAACCACCGCGAGGTGACGTGGGATCTGTTCCTGCGTTTGAAGGATCGTGGGTACATCACCCAGGGCAGCAGCCAGCAGTTCTATGACCCGGAAGCCGATCGGTTCCTGCCCGACCGTTATGTTGAGGGCAAGTGCCCTCATTGCGGCTACGAGGCTGCCCGGGGTGATCAGTGCGAGAATTGCGGACGCACTCTGGACCCCGAGGACTTGATCAACCCGAAGAGTCGGATCACAGGGGCCACACCGGAGATGCGGGAGACAGAGCATTATTTCCTCCGGCTGTCGGCGTTCCAAGACCAGCTGCTCGAGTGGCTGAAGAGCCGCGAGGGGTGGAGGAAGCACGTTCAGAACTGGGCCATCGGCTTCGTCGAGGAAGGCCTCATCGACCGAGCCATCACCCGCGATCTCACCTGGGGGGTGCCCGTTCCGGTCGACGACCTTGGTCCCGGCAAGAGAATCTATGTGTGGTTCGAAGCGGTGATCGGATACCTATCCGCATCGAAGGAGTGGGCACAGAGGCAGGGAGACCGGGAGGCCTGGAGGGCCTGGTGGGAAGACCCCGAGGCGGTGAGCTATTACTTCGTCGGGAAGGACAACATTCCCTTCCACACGATCATCTGGCCGGCGATGCTGATGGGGTACGGCGGCCTGAACCTGCCGACCAATGTACCGGCCAACCAGTTCGTCACCTTTTCGGGCGCCAAAGGCTCCGCCAGTCGCGGGGTGGGGAGACCGATCGGTTGGTACACCGAACATCTCGAGGCCGACGCCATCCGGTATGCGCTGGCGGCGAACCTTCCTGAGCACAACGACACCGACCTGACCGAGGCCGAGCTGGTCCGAAGAATCAACGAGGAGCTCGTTGCGACCTGGGGCAACCTGGTCAACAGGGTGGTGGCGCTTACTCATCAGAACTTCGGCGGCAAGATTCCGACCGCAGACCCGGCATCCGTGGACCAGGAGCTGTTGGCGAAGGTGGACGCCGCGTTGGGCGAGGTGGGTCGCCAAATCGAGGCGGTGGAGTTGCGGGCTGGTCTGCGCGCGGCCATGCAGGCGGCCCAGCAGGTCAACATCTACCTGAATCGCACGGAACCGTGGAAGACAGGCACCGATGACCCCGACCGCACTGGTACGACGCTCAACACGGCACTGAGCGCCATCTCGGGGCTGGCAGTCGCGTTCGCTCCGTATCTGCCGTTCTCCTCGGCTCGGGTATCCGAGCTTCTCAGCGACGGAGGCCTGGGTGGGTGGAAACGACCCGAGCTCACGCCCGGCGCTCAGATCGACGAGATCGACCGGCTATTCGCCAAGGCGGAGTTAGGAGAGGACTGACGAGTCGGTCTTTTCTTACTGCGATTTTCCGCTAGACATAGGGGGACTAGCGAAGGGGCAGTGCAGCTGACTGGTCTAGGGCGGAGAACCACGCTCACGATTGCCGGAAGCGCCATGGTGGTCGCCGGCCTCATACTCATGCCCGTTCCGGTGCTGCCGGGCTTCCCGGTTGTAATCGGTGGTCTGGCGCTGATTCGAAAGGCCAGGAAGATCCCGGAACCTGAGAAGGGTTCCGTTGCCAAAATGGGTAAGAAGCCCCCGGAGGTCGACTCGGAGGCCGCCTCCGCCTGAAACTCGTTCGGACGGCACACGGCTAGCTTGACGCTCCGATGCCCGAATCGATCATTTCGGCAGAAAAGCTCAGTCACGACTACGGCTCTGTGCTGGCTCTGGACCGTCTCGACGTCGATATCCCACCGGGAGTGACCGGTCTGGTCGGGGCCAACGGAGCCGGCAAGACCACCCTGATCCGAATCCTGCTCGGGCTACTTCACCCCACCGCCGGCACGGTCCGAGTTCTCGGAAGCCACGTTGCCGAGGATCCGATGGGAGTTCGAAGCAGGGTCGGATACATGCCGGAGGACGAGTGCCTCCCCAATGACCAGACCGCGGCGGACTTCGTCGCCTACGCGGCCTCGCTGGCCGGCCTTCCGCCCGCGGCGGCGAAGCGGCGCTCGTCGGAGACGCTATTCCTTGTCGGTCTCCACGAGGAACGGTTCCGCTATCTGTCCGACTTCTCGGTCGGAATGCGTCAACGCGTGAAACTGGCCCAAGCGGTTGTTCACGATCCCGAGCTCGTGCTCTTGGACGAGCCTGCCTCCGGGCTCGATCCCGAGGGCCGGCGCCAGATGCTCGAGCTAATCGCCCGTCTCTCCGATTATGGCGTCAACGTCCTTTTCTCTTCTCACATCCTGACCGACATCGAAGAGACCTGTGACTGGGTCGTGATGCTGGACGGGGGACGCCTCATACGGTCGGCGCCCCTCGGCGACCTGGGGAGCTCCGACGGCGTGCATGTCCGGGTCACCGGTCGAGGTGAGAGGGTCGCCGAGCTCCTTCGAGCGCGCGGCGCCGACGTCGCAGTCGAACACGACCAACTCGAGGTGCGGACGGCCGCAGGCGACGTGTACCGCCTGATTCGCGATGCCGTGGCGGAGGCTGAAACGGGGCTACTTCGCCTCGGTACCACCCCGGTGACGCTCGAGGACGTCTTTCTCTCGGAGGGAGCGGATGTCTGACGCGGTAATCCTCGAGCGAGGGTACCGGCACTACGACGGCCCGCGCCTGGGCCGCAAGGGTGCGATGCGGGCGATCGTCTGGGATGGGGTTCGTCGTACCCTCGGACTGAGGCGGAAAGCGCGCCGCAAGATCTTCCCCTGGTCGCTGATCGCGGTGACGTTCGGCGGCGCGGCTATTTTTCTCGCGCTGCACTACGCGGCCAGCGTGGCGCTCGGTGGCGGCATAGACCTCGAGCTACCGACGTACGGCGAATTCTTCGACTTCCTCGGACTGATCTGGTTGCTCTTCATTGCCCTGGCGGCCCCCGAGCTGCTCATCCCCGACCGCGCCCAAGGCGTGCTCTCCGTCTACTTCTCCCGTCCGCTGCGGGTGACCGACTATCTGGGGGCCAAGGCGGCCTCAATCGCAGTCTTGGTGTTCAGCGCCTACCTGATCCCCCAGCTGACACTTCACCTGGGCTTGGCCAGTCTGTCAGACGATGGGTTTCTCCGGTACCTGGTGGACAACGCCGGCGTCCTCTGGAAGGTCGCGTTTGTAGCCTCGGTTTACGTCGCCGTTCATGCCTCACTCGCCATGGCGGTGGCGGCTGTCATCCCCCGGAGGGGTTTTGCCGCCGGGGTCTTTCTCGGTGGAGCATTGATTCTCAACCAGCTCACTGCTGTTATCGCACGCGCCGACTTTCCCGGTGCGCGGTACTTTGCCTTTCTGGCGGTCGAGCGCCATCCACGCATCGTCAGGGACTGGGTATTCGATATCACCACCGTCGACTACACGCCCATTGCAGTGGGGTTCGAGCCCTGGCACTCGCTGGTCGCGGCGGCAATTATCGTGCTCGCCTCCTGGACGGTCGTCTGGCTTCGTTACCGGCGGATCGCATGACGGACGCCGCGCTCCACGTTTCCGACGCCACGGTCGAAGCCCGTTCGGTCTCCAAGTGGTTCGGACAGAAGGTGGCGGTGTCGGAGGTCACTTGCTCCTTCGGACCGGGTGTAACGGGGTTGCTCGGCCCCAACGGCGCGGGTAAGACCACTCTGCTGCGAGTGCTCACCGGCCTGGCGGTTCCCTCTCAGGGTGAAGTCCGCGTGCTTGGTCAGGACCCGCGTGCCGACGTTTCGGTCTACCGATCTACGGCTCTCGTCCTCGAAGACGAGGCCGTCTACAAGGATTTGACTCTGTGGGAGTTCGTGGCGTTGAACGCTCGGCTCAGCGGTGTCGACCGGCCGGCCGATGTGGCTCGGGAGGCGATATTGACCGTTGAGTTGAAGGCCGACTCCGACCGACGTCTGCGCGAGTTCTCCCGCGGGATGCGACAGCGAGCCAAAGTAGCGGCCGCCTTGGTGCATCAGCCGTCAGTTTTGTTCTTGGACGAGCCGCTCAACGGGACGGACCCCAGGCAGCGCGCCCGCCTCATCGATCTGTTCTCGCGCCTCGGCGCTGAAGGCAGGACAGTCATCGTTTCGTCTCACGTGCTGGCTGAGGTCGAACGCATGGCGGATCGAGTGATTGCGATGGTGGATGGTCATCTGGTTGCGGCGGGAGACGTTGGAGCGATCCGGTCGGCCATGTCCGACAAACCCCGACTGGTGCGCGTTGATGCCCATCCGCCGCGGGAGCTCGGATCTGCACTCCTGCGCGAGCCGTCCGTGGTAGGGCTCACGGTGACCGACGGGACGCTCCACATCCAGAGCACGGATGTGAGATCCCTGGCCGTGGCTCTCCCGCGAATTGCCCGCGAGCACGACGCGGTCCTCACGCGGGTCGAGCCGCAAGATGAGTCGCTCGAGAGCGTCTTCCGCTACTTGGTGGAGCCGAAGTGACGGGGTTCGGACCCATTTACGGGCTGCTCGTGAGGCGCCTCCTGCGGCCGCGGAGGCTGGTCGGCTTCGGGGTCCTGGCCGCCCTTCCTGGGTTCCTGCTCTTGGTGGTCGATCGCGGCTTCTTCGACTCCGACGCCCTTGCCTACCAGCAGGTGACGGTACAGCTGTATCTGACGATGGTGCTGCCACTCGTGGCGCTGCTGCTCGCGAGTTCGGCGCTCGGGGACGAACGCCGAGAAAATACGATGCCTTACCTGTATCTAAAGCCCGTCCGACGGTGGGTGGTCGTGGTCGCCGCCACCGCGGCGGCCGTAACCGCGGCCGGCGCGGTCGGCCTGATCGGTTGGGGAGTCGGCTGGGTGGTCTCCGGACAGGTGACCGGCTCCTGGGACATCGCGCTCCCCGTCCTCGCCGCGCTGGCGATCAACGTGGTGCTTTACGCGGCCGCCTTCGTCCCACTCGGATACCTGACCAGGTGGTCTGTCTTGATCGGGCTCGCCTATATCTTCGTGTGGGAAGCGGTCCTCGCTTCTTTCATTGACGCCCTTAGCCCCTCCTCGCTCCAGCGAATCGGACTATCGGCCTATGCCGCGATCGCCGACCTCGGCCGCGAGACGCTGGAGCTGCTTGGCACGGTCAAGCCCGGTGTCGGCGGCGCCGTCGCCAAGACTGCGGTGATCGCCGGTCTATCGGTATTGGTGACGACGACGATTCTCCGCCGAGCAGATACCAGGTAGGTCCTTTGGCTTTGGTGACGGCAATGCACCCTATAGGTGGGTAAACGTCACCAAAACCGACCGACCAGGTTTTGGTGACGCGAGTTCACGGTATAGGTGAGTTAGCGTCACCAAAACACAGGCAGATCAGGCCGCCGGTGGATACACCCCCGCCGCTTTGGACTCCTCGGTGCTCCAGAAGACCCGGGCGATCTCTTCGATCAGGTCGATCAGCTCCTGGGAGACCGCCGGGTCCATCGACTTCTTGGCGTCCCCTGCCTGCTTGATGGCTCGCCAGAACAGATCATGCAGCCCGGGGTTGGCTTCGAGGTGGTGGGGCTTGAAGAAATCCGTCCACAGCACCGATAGGTGGTGCTTGACGAGGTCGGCCTGCGACTCCTTGATTGCCACGGCGCGGTCCCGGAAGACGGGGTCGTCCGACTCGTGGTACTTAGTGGCGGCATTTAGGACCGACTGGGCCTCGATTCGGGCTTGGGCCGGGTCGTAGACGCCGCAGAAGAGATCGCAATGTGCGTGCGCCACTCGGCTTGGCTTCCAGAATCCCATGGATTACCTCCCTCTCTCGCACCCGACGATACACTCGCCCTCCGGACCGTGAATCTGCGGAGGATCCTCACCATCGGCGTCTTGACGGCCATTGCTGGGGGTCTCCTTCGTCGCTACGGACCGGTCCGTCGCTTCGAGATCGCCGAGACCTCGATGGCTCCCTCGCTCCGTCCCGGAGACTACGTTCTCACGCTGCGGAAGGGAGCGCTGCGTCGGGGCGCACAGGTCATATACGAGCACCCGATGCGGCCCGAGTTCTTTCTCACCAAGCGGGTCGTAGGTCTACCCGGCGAGCAGGTCACGATCCGGGAGGGGCTGGTGCTGATTGACGGCATGCCTCTGGTCGAGCCGTGGGCTCACGATCATGAGGGTCCGGATGGCGAATGGGACGTGCCCCGAGATGCCGTTTTTGTGCTCGGGGATGACCGCCGCTGCTCCCAAGACGACAGCCGTTACGTGGGGGCGGTCCCGCTCAACCGGCTGGACTTCGTACTCGGCCGCTACTGGCCGCTGAGCCGAGCCAACGCCTAAGGGCACACGCCTGGTTTGGTTTCGCGATACTGGGGCGACCCAGAAGGGAGCCGACCTTGACCCAACGCCAGGCGCTCGAGAATCTCCTCCAGGAGGAACGCACGTTCCCTCCGACCGAGGAGTTCACCGCTCAAGCCAACGCCCAGCCCGGCGTACACGAGGAAGCAGCCGACGACTATCTGGCCTTCTGGCGGAAGCAGGCGCTGGATCGCGTTACCTGGTTCAAGGAGCCGACGACGACTCTCGACGACTCCAACCCTCCCTTCTACGAATGGTTCTCCGACGGCGAGCTAAACCTCGCCTTCAACTGCTTGGACCGGCACCTCTCCTCACAGGGCGACAAGATCGCCTATCACTGGATCGGCGAGCCCGGAGATCGACGCGATCTCACTTATCGGCAGCTTCATGACGAGGTAGGTCGATTCGCCAACGCACTGAAGGCTCTCGGGGTAACCAAGGGCGATCGCGTGGCCATCTACATGGGCATGATCCCGGAGCTGCCGGTCGCGATGCTCGCCTGCGCCCGGATCGGTGCGCCCCACTCCGTGGTCTTCGGTGGCTTCTCGGCCGACTCGCTCGCGGACCGGATCAATGATGCCGAGGCCAAGGTCGTGATAACCCAGGACGGTGGCTGGCGGCGGGGCGAGGTCGTACCCCTAAAGCAGAGCACGGACGAGGCCGTCTCACGCTGTCCGTCGATCGAGCACACCATCGTGGTCCGCAGGTGCGAGAACGACGTCGGCTGGACGGACGGGCGCGACCACTGGTACCACGACCTCGTAGAGGGCCAAAGCACGAAGTGCGAACCCGAGGTTCTGGGAGCCGAGGACCTGCTGTACATCCTCTACACCTCCGGAACTACCGGCAAGCCGAAGGGCATCGTCCACACCCAGGCCGGTTACCTCGTCGGTGTGATGACGACGCACAGCTACGTCTTCGACGTCAAAGAGGACGACGTCTACTGGTGCGCGGCTGATATCGGCTGGGTAACCGGACACTCATACATCGTGTATGGCCCCCTGGCCAACGGTGCCACTGGAGTGATGTATGAAGGCACACCCGACTTCCCCGACAAGGACCGCCTCTGGTCGATCATCGAGGACCTGGGAGTAACGATCTTCTACACCGCGCCCACCGCGATTCGGGCCTTCATGAAGTGGGGCGACGCCTATCCCGACTCCCACGACCTCTCGTCGCTTCGCCTCCTCGGCACCGTGGGCGAGCCGATCAATCCGGAAGCGTGGATCTGGTACCACACTCACATCGGCACGGGAAGCTGTCCGATCGTCGATACGTGGTGGCAGACAGAGACGGGGATGATCATGATCACTCCGCTACCGGGGGTCATCACGACGAAGCCCGGGTCAGCCACTTTTCCTTTCCCCGGCACCTTCGCTGACGTCGTCGACGACGCCGGCGAGTCGGTGCCGGCGGGCGGGGGCGGCTATCTGGTTCTCACCCGTCCCTGGCCCGCCATGCTGCGAACGATCTACGGCGATCCCGACCGCTACGTCGACACCTACTGGTCCCGCTTCGGCGGCCGCTACTTCGCCGGAGACGGCTGCAAGCGCGATACCGACGGCTACTTCTGGCTGCTGGGACGAGTTGACGACATCATGCTGGTTTCGGGTCACAACATCTCGACCACGGAAGTGGAGTCCGCGCTCGTCGACCATGCTTCAGTGGCTGAGTCGGCAGTGGTGGGCCGAACAGATGAGATCACCGGCCAGGCGATAGCTGCGTTTGTGACTCTGCGCGCCGGCGAACACGGAGACGAAGCTCTCATCTCCGAATTGCGGGAGCATGTCGCTCAGAAGATCGGGCCTATCGCTCGACCGAAGAGCATCGTGTTTACCGAGGACCTGCCCAAGACGCGCTCAGGAAAGATCATGCGCAGGCTGCTGCGGGACATCTCCGAACAGCGGCAGCTGGGTGATGTGACGACACTCGCTAACGCTGACGTGGTGGCCGAGATCGCGGAGATGTCGAAGGCGGGCGCAGGCGAGGAAGACTGAGGTCCGAAGGCCTAGTCTTTGCGGTGTGAAAGAGTTTTCGGTCCGCCTCGCCAATCGGCCGGGCATGCTGGCCTCGCTGGCCCAGACCCTGGCGGATGCCAACGTCAACATCGAAGCTCTGGCGGCCTTCGGCTTCGACGAGGAGGGGATCGTACGGCTGATCGTCGACGACGCGGAGATCGCACGGCGAGCATTGCGCGAGGCCGGTCTGCGGGCCACTGAGCGGGAAGTTCTCACCACAGTCCTGGAGGACCGGCCCGGAAGCCTCGCCAAGATGGCCCGCGAGCTGGCCGACGCGGGAGTGAACATCGACGCGGTCTACCTTCTCCGCACAAACTCCACCGGTTTGGAATTTGCTGTAGCGGTGGACGAAACGGAGCTAGCCCGAGAGCGACTCGCCGGCTGATATCCCCAGGCCAGGTAAAATGCGAAGGCGTGCTCCGCCGATCCCTCTTCTTTGGTCTTGTTGTCGTCGCGGCCTGCTCGGGCGCCGTCGCCGAGACAACTGTTGCGCCGACCACGACGATGGCCACGACTACCACCACGACCTCGACCACTACCACGACCGTGCCGGCGACGACCACCTCGCCGCCCACTACGGAGGCGCCTGGAGCTGCCTCGCCTGTAAACGGGATGACCGTCCTCGACCCGGCGGAACTCGACCGAAGGGTCATCGCCATCAAGATCGACAACCATATCAAGGCGCGCCCTCAATCGGGGATCGAGCAGGCGGAGACGGTATACGAAATTCTGGTCGAGGGCGGCATCACACGCTTCATCGGCCTCTTCCACACCGCGGACAGCGACTTCGTAGGACCCATGCGGTCAGCTCGGCCAACGGACATCGGTTTGGTGAAGCCACTCGGTGCCACGTTCTTCGTTAGCGGCATGCAGCCGTGGATAAGAGGGTTGTACCGCGAAGCCGAGATCTACGTGCTCGAGGATGTTCGCCCCGCCTCTTTCCGAATCGAAGAGCGAAACAAGCCGCACAATCTCTACGCGGACAGCGAGCTGGTGCGCGAAGCAGCCGACTCGAGCGGTTTCCCCGACCAGGCGCCACATCCCATTTTCGTCTGGGGCGATCTCCCTGGTGATGCTCCCCTCGCCCGTTTCGTCACCTTCGATTGGTCCGCAGGGCACAAGATTGTTTGGGTTTGGACCGGCACCCAATACGTGCGGACTATTAACAGGGAGCCGCATACCTGGGTGACCTCTGACTTCGAAACGGAAGAACAACTAGCTGCCGGCACCGTGGTGGTGATCATGGGCGACCGCTACACGGCACGACCCTCCGGTCGAGGGACGCCCGTCCCCGCTATCGAAACGGTAGGAGAGGGAAGGGCGCTCGTTTTCTCGGGAGGACGCAGCACAGAGGGAACCTGGGCTCGATCCTCGATCGAAGAGACGTTCACCCTGACCGGATCTGACGGGAGCCCCCTTCTGGTTCCCCCAGGCAGACTTTGGATCACGGTGTTTCCGGACGACCGGCCGATCGAATGGAGCTAAAGGGCTTGGCCGCCGAAGCCAGCGCCGTACGGGCAGGAGAGATCTCAGCGCTGAAGCTGGCTGAGGCCTACCTCACGCGAATCGCGGCTCATGAAGAGCTCAATGCCTACATCGAGGTCTATTCCGAGGGAGCGCGCACGGCCGCGGCCCGGATCGACCAGGACATCGAGGGAGGGACTGATCCTGGGCCGCTGGCCGGGGGAGTTGTCGCCTTGAAGGACCTGTGCGACCACGAAGGGCATGTCACCACAGCCGGGTCGGCCTTCTACCGGCACGAAGCCACCCGGTCGGCCACCGCCGTGAGCCGACTGGAACAAGCGGGCGCAGTTCTGGTCGGCAAGACGGGCCTCCACGAGTTTGCCTACGGCTTCTCGTCCGAGAACGACTGGTTCGGCCCCGTCCGCAACCCCTGGGATGTCAAGACCTCGCCGGGGGGATCATCCGGGGGATCCGCTTCCGCGACAGCCGCCGGGCTGGCCGCGGCGGCGCTCGGAACCGACACAGGCGGATCCATCCGAGTGCCGGCGGCGCTGTGCGGGCTCTTTGGACTCAAAGTCACCCACGGACGCGTGCCGCTGGCGGGAGTCTTCCCACTGGCCGCATCTCTCGACACGGTTGGGCCTTTGGCGAGGTCCACCGATGACGCTGCCCTCCTCTACATGGCGATGGCCGGTTACGACGCCGCAGATCCATGGTCCGCTTCGGTGCCCGTCGAACCTCCGATGCTCGACCGACTGAGCATTGAGGGACTGAAGGCCGGCATCCCGCAGCCCTGGCTCGATGAAGCCCCGAGCTCGCGCTCAATAATCAGCTCGTTCGATAAAGCGTGCGCGGATCTCGAAGATCTCGGCATGGGCATCGAAACCGTCGAGGAGCCCGACCTCACTCCCCCGGGCATGGCGCTCGAGCTCCTCTCCGGAGAGGTGGCCGCGGTGCATCGCGCCTGGTTCGAGGACCCTGATCGGCAGTACGGCCCCGAGGTCGGAGAGCGAGTGGCTCGGTCCTTGGAAGTGACCGCGGACGAATACGTGGCTGCGCAAGCCTGGCGGGCTCGTCTCCGTAACACCACGAGACGCATCTTCGATCGCGTCGACCTGCTGATCACACCGACTGTTCCCGCGCTCCCGAAGGTGATCGGAGAGGACACGATGGGTGTCGATGGAGAGCAGGTGCACTATCGAATCGTGCTGTCATGGTTTTCCTACATGGTCAACCAGATGGGCGCACCCGCGCTGGCGTTGCCGCTTCGAGCAGAAGGAGCTCCGCCCCCCTCCCTGCAGCTCATTGGCCCGTGGTGGTCCGAGCACCAACTACTCGAGATAGGAGCTGCACTCGAGCAAGCCGGCATGGCGGGATTTCGCGCTCCTCCGTTATCAAAAGGAGTGGCCTCGACAACACGGCAAACGGATACACTGAATTAGTTAAGGCTCAGCACTCGATAACACTGACTCGCAGCGGGGGACACATGGCCGACGAAGGCCTCAGCCTCGACACAAAGCCCGAAGAAATCGAGTACCGCGATCGACTGGTCGTCCGCTTCGCGGGCGACTCGGGTGATGGCATGCAGCTGGCCGGCCACCGCTTCACGGATGCATCGGCCATCTTCGGCAATGACCTCGCCACGTACCCGAACTTTCCCGCGGAGATCAGAGCACCGCAGGGGACTCTGGCGGGTGTCTCCTCGTTCCAGGTTCACATCGCCGACTACGACATTCTCACCCCGGGCGACGCTCCCGACGTGCTCGTTGCGATGAACCCGGCCGCCTTGAAGGACAACGTCGACGAGCTCGTCGACGGAGGCGTATTGATCCTCAACAGCGAGGCCTTCAACGAGCGCAACCTCCAGAAGGCCGGGTACGAGACAAACCCCTTAGAGGACGGAACCGTCGAGAAGTATCGAACGATCGAGGTTCCGATGGAGAAGCTCACCAAGGAGGCAGTGGAGGGTACGGGACTGACCGGTCGTGGTGTTCTGCGCTCCAAGAACTTCCTGGCGCTCGGCCTTCTCGCCTGGGTGTTGAACCGCCCGACCGAGCCGACGATCAGTTGGATCGAGAAGAAGTTCGCCGACTCCCCCGAGGTTCGCGACGCCAACCTGGCGGCCTTCCGCGCCGGATACAACTACGCCATCACCACCGAGGCGTTCCACCACACGGTGCAGGTCCGGCCGGCGGAGTTGCCCTCAGGGACATACACCAATGTCACTGGCAACGCCGCCCTCGCCTGGGGGCTGGTTGCCGCCGCCCAATGCGCCAAGCTGCCTCTCTTCTACGCCTCCTATCCGATAACGCCGGCCTCGGACTTGCTCGAAGGACTTGCCCGGTTCCGCAACTTTGGCGTGCGGACCTTCCAAGCCGAAGATGAGATCGCCGCCGTCGGGTGTGCACTCGGCGCGGCATTCGCCGGCCAGCTGGGAGTAACAGGCACGAGCGGTCCGGGTCTCTCGCTCAAGGGGGAGACCATCTCCCTGGCATCGACGATGGAGCTGCCGATGCTCATTATCGATGTACAGCGAGCGGGCCCGTCGACCGGCATGCCCACCAAGCCCGAGCAGTCCGACCTCCTCTTCGCTCTACACGGTCGACACGGGGAGGGCACGATCCCCATCGTGGCCATCGCTTCGCCGGCGGACGCATTCGAGACGACGATCGAGGCAGCCCGCATCGCGGTCAAGTACATGACGCCGGTCATCCTCATGTCGGACGCCTACATCGGAACGGGATCCGAGCCGTGGAGGCTTCCTGATCTGGATGACCTGCCCGACATCTCGGTGCCCTTTGCGGGCAAGCCCAACCAGGACGGGACCTTCATGCCTTACCTCAGAGATCCCGAGAGCCTCGCCCGGGAGTGGGCCGTGCCGGGCACTCCCGGCTTGGAGCACCGGGTGGGCGGGCTAGAGAAGGAGAACATCACCGGCGACGTGTCCTACGACCCCGAGAACCACCAGCTCATGACCGACCTTCGGGCCCGCAAAGTGGCCGGCATAGCCGCCGACATCCCGCTGCTCGAAGTCGACGCCGACGACGGCGCACAACTGTTGGTTCTTGGTTGGGGCGGCACGTACGGGTCAGTTCAGGCCGCCGTCCGGCGCGTGCGCGACGAGGGCTACCCAGTGGCAGTCGCACATCTTCGTTATCTAAATCCCTTCCCCCGCAACCTCGGTGAGGTCGTGACGTCCTACGAGCATGTGCTCGTCCCTGAGATGAACTCGGGTCAGCTATCCAAGCTCCTCCGAGCAGAGTATCTGGTACCGGCGGAAGGCTTGAACAAGGTCAAAGGTGTCCCCTTCTACGCCTCCGAGATAGAGGCCAAGCTGCTGGAGATACTGACGACATGACCGTCTCGCTCGACCGCGCCGATCTACAAACCGACCAGGAGGTCCGCTGGTGCCCGGGCTGCGGCGACTACACGATCCTCGCCTCTGTCCAGAACTTCATGGCCGAGATGGGACTCGAACGAGAGCGGATCGTCTTCGTTTCGGGCATCGGATGTGCCGCCCGGTTCCCCTATTACATGGAGACCTACGGGATGCACGGCATCCACGGCCGCGCCCCGGCGATCGCTACTGGGATCGCCACGTCCCGTCCTGATCTCTCGGTATGGGTGGTGACGGGGGACGGAGACGGGCTGTCCATCGGAGGTAACCATCTCATCCACGCCCTCCGGCGGAACATCAACATCAACATCCTGCTGTTCAACAACCAGATCTACGGCCTGACCAAAGGCCAGTACTCCCCGACCAGCGAGGTGGGCAAGAAGACCAAGTCGAGTCCTTGGGGTTCGATCGACTTCCCCTTCAATCCCGTGAGCCTGGCGCTGGGAGCCGAAGCGAGCTTCGTCGCTCGTACCATCGACATGGACCGGAACCACACGACGGAGATGCTTCGGCGGGCATACGAGCACAAGGGCGCCGCCTTCATCGAGATCTATCAGAACTGCAACGTCTTCAACGACAAGGCCTTCTTTGCGCTGACCGGCACAGAAGAGCGGGAGCAGAACCGCATCTATCTCGAGCACGGCAAGGCCGTCACCTTCGGGCCCGACGACGAATACGCGGTAGTCATCGAAGACGGGGTAGCGAAGTTCGCCATGACGGACAGCGTCGACGAAGGAAGGATCCTGATCCACGACGAGAAGGACCCCGACCCGAGCGTCGCTTTTGCGCTCAGTCGGCTCTCCCATACACCGGTCGGACCCACCCCCATCGGGGTCTTCCGAGACATAACCCGGCCGATCTACGGCGAGATGCTCCAACAGCAGATCCTCGATGTTCAGGAGCAACGGGGCGTCGGCGAGCTGGACAAGCTGATCCGGTCGCTCGGGACCTGGGAAGTTGAGTAGCTGTCAGCTTTCAGCTGTCAGCTTTCAGAATCAGCCGTCAGCTATCAGCATTCAGCTATCAGTGCCTGAGGCCCCCATAGTCGGTGGGTGTACATTGCGCCGTCGATGCAGGTCACGGTTTCAGTATCTCAAGTATCCCGACACCCCCCACTGGCGCCATGAGATGGTCCGGCTCGGGAAGGATTCCTTCGGAGTCTGGCTCGGAGCAGCCGCGGGAGCGGTCGTGCAGCGGGGAGAGGAGCCGGCCATGGAGTGGGAAGAGCCGTTCGTTCAGCTCATACCGCATGAGAAGTGGTGGAGCCTGATCTACAACGGCGACCAGAACGCCGAGATGCCCCTCTACGTGGACATCATCACGCCGGCCTGCTGGCTGGGAGACAAGCGGGCGGAGATGATCGACCTCGACTTGGACGTTGTGCTCTTCCAGGACGGGACGGTGGAGGTGCTCGATCGGGACGAGTTCGATGAACATCGGGACCGCCTCCGCTATCCGGACCACTTGGTGGCGAACGCGGAG
>JBHICV010000010.1:0-32603 GCA_046759765.1 Acidimicrobiia bacterium | reverse complement strand
GTGATCACGTTGGGGTGATTGGCGGGACTGAATCCGGCCGCGTCAGCGCTGCTGTTTCCCGCCGCGACCACAAAAACGACGCCCGCCGACGTCGCATTAGAGAGAGCGTCATTGAGCGCGGTGGAAGAACCGGTCATCGTCAGACTTACGTTGGCGACTTCGATCTCCGGCGCATTGGCCGCCACCAAGTCGACACCCGCCAGGATCGATCCCAGCAGCGCAGTCCCGTCGGCGCCCGCCACCTTGATCGACCACAGCCGAGCACCCGGGGCTGTACCGATAATTCCAATGTCGTTGTCGATCGCAGCCGCGATACCGGCAACATGAGTGCCATGCCCGTGTTCGTCCTGGAAGTTGGCAGTGGGTCCGGCGGCGCAACCGCCAAAGATGGGATAGAAGATCGCGTCTGTGCAGTCTGATACAACGGTGAGGTTCAGGTCCTCATGGCTGCTTAAGCCAGGTCCGTGCCAAATACCGGTGTCGAGAACGGCGATGTCGGCGTCGACTGGTCCCGCCGGAGGGTTCAGGTCTGCTTCCACACGGTCGACGCCGGTCGGAACCGGCTGCGAACCAAGCTGCACAACGGAGACTTCGATATCCGGCTCGACGTACGCTACCAGGGGGCTCTGTTCGAGCGCAGCTACCGCTGCGGCCGGTAGCTCGAGGCTGAAGCCATTGAGAGCGTGGTGGTAGACGAAACCGACGTTTCCGTCCATGACGTTTGCGACTTGGAGCGCGACATCTTCTGGAAGATTCACCTCGGGATGCAGGACGACGATGACTCTCTCCAGTGGCGCGCTGGCCACCACGGGTGAGCTCGCCAGCGAACCCACGGCAGCCAAGGCCGCCAAAGACAACGCCAAAGCGAGGCTCAGACGCCGCATCCCCCACTCGAAGATCGGATGCTGAATAGTAGCGAGGTCGCGAAAGTCAGAGCTAAGAACCGTAGTGCCCCAACGACCATTTCCTCGGGACCGCGCATGGCATTTCGAGGCTTCAGTGCTTCACCGAGACCGAACAGACACTCGCCTGGACTCCCAGCGAAGACGTCGAGGGGGTGACCGCAATCCGGGTAACAACCGTCGCCAGTCCCTCCTGGCCCGAGTGGCTCGAAATCGAGATATTGGCCGGGAGATAAGCGGCTGAGGTCGAGGCTCAGCCCCCGCCGAAGACCCGCTCCTCGCACCGGGCGGACCGCTCGCTGAAGTCGGGGATGTCCGCCTCGAGCTCGCTCAGACAGGTGAGGAAAGCCATCTCGAGCTGCATAGTCGGGACCATCGGAACAGTCACTTGGGCCGTCGTGGTCACGATCACCGACTGGACCTCCGTCGTGTCCAACACGGCGCTCACCGAAGTCGCCTCGAGCGGAGCACCCTCCTCCCCGCCACTGGTGCAACCAGTTGCCGCCAGCGCAACGACGGCCAGCGCGGCCCACCTCATAGCGTCAGGCTACAGAGACTCAAGGTCCTCGGCGGCCAGCTGATCGCTCAAAGCCCCCAAGGCTCGGCGGCGGTGGCTGATCGCATCCTTCTCCGGACCGCTCATCTCGGCAAGAGTCCTGCCCGCGACTTCAAAGACGGGGTCGTAGCCGAAACCACTTACTCCTCGGGGCCTCGTGGTGATCTCACCCCTGAGGTGACCCTCCGCGGCCGTGCTCCGGCCGTCCGGATGGGCCAACGCGACGACCGTTCTGAACGTCGCTGCCCGGTCGCCGGATCCTCCCAGCGCCGCCAGGAGGGCTTCGACGTTGTCCGCGTAGGTTGCGTCATCGCCCGCGAACCGCGCCGTCTTGACACCCGGTGCTCCGTCAAGTGCGTCCACCTCGAGCCCTGTATCGTCGGCCAAGGCCGGCAGCCTCGTGGCCTGGGCAACGCTTCTGGCCTTGGCGAGTGCGTTCTCCTCCAGCGAGTCGCCCAGCTCGGGCACGTCGGGCCAGTCGAGTCCTTCAACGACCTCTTCCGCGATTTCGAAAGCAAGGATGAGCCGCTTAACCTCTTCGGCTTTGTCCGGGTTCTTCGAGGCAACTACGAGCCTGCTGAGCATCAACCGATCGCTCTACGCTGTTCCTCGAGCAGCTCGCCAATGCCCTTCGCGGCCAGATTCAACAGCTCCTCCAGTTCAGCTCTCGTGAACGGAGCTCCCTCCGCGGTTCCCTGCACCTCGACAAGCAGGCCCCGGCCCGTCATGACCACGTTCATGTCGACCTCCGCGCCAACGTCGTCTTCGTAGTCCAGATCCAACAGCGGCTTGCCCTCTACCAGACCAACCGATACCGCGGCCACCTGGTCGATCAGTGGAGACCTGGCCAGCCTGCCCGCCTCCTCCAGCTGGCGAACGGTGTCAGACAGGGCTACCCACGCCCCCGTGATCGCCGCCGTTCTGGTCCCGCCATCGGCCTGCAGCACGTCGCAGTCAACGCGGATCATGGTCTCGGGCATTGCCCGCAGGTCAACTACGGACCGCAGGCTCCGGCCTATCAGCCGCGAGATCTCCTGGGATCGGCCTCCGCGAAATGCCTCTCGTCTGATCCGTTCGCGACTCGAGCCCGGAAGCATCGCGTACTCGGCCGTCACCCATCCCCCATCCTCCTCTCGGAGCCAGCGGGGAACCTCATCCTCGGTGGTCGCCACGCACAAGACCCTCGTCCCGCCGGCTTCGATGAGCACCGAACCAGGAGTCATCTCGGTGTACCCCCGCGTGATCCGAATGTCGCGGAGCTGGTCTGGGGGCCGTTCACGCACCGCCCGTCAGACCTTGACGTTGACGCCCGGCACGGCCAACTCGACCTCCTTGCCGAAGGTCGCCTCCGCCTCGAGCAGCGAGCGCTTAGGGTCGAGCGTCGGCCACAGATGCGTGATCATGAGGCGGCGCGCATTGGCCTGCTTGGCAATCTCACCCGCCTCAGCCGCCGTGAGGTGATGCGGCCAGGGCTTGGCGTCGACCTCGCCCTGGAAGCCCGCTTCACACAAAAAGAGATGTGCATCCTTGGCCACCTCCGCCCACGTGCCTGCCGGGCCGGTGTCCGCCGAGTATGCGAGAAGTCTTCCGTCCGCCTCTATCCGACATGCCACCGTCGGAGGCGGGTGGTCGGCGGCGGCGAAACGAAGTTGAAAGTCGCCCACCCGCACCTCGTCGCCGTCTCCCACCACCCGAAAATCCATCGTCTCGAACATGCGATGCTCGAAGCGGGGGTCCTCATGTCCCGACAGGAAGGCGTCGAAGCGCTCCGGTAGGCCTTCGGCGCAGTAGACGGGAACCTCATGTCGGGGTCGGGCCCCGTATCGGACCGCGTGGTAGAAGCCGAAGAGGTCAGTGCAGTGATCGGGATGAGCGTGCGAGATGACCACCGCGTCGATCGTCACATAGTCGGTGACTGTTTGCAGAGCCGAGAATGTGCCCGGCCCTGCGTCTATCCAGAGCCGAGTGTCACCGTGCTCAATGAGGTAACCGGAGGAGGGTCGGCCCGGCGTGTCATAGGTGCCGCTCGAGCCGAGGACCACGAGGCGCATGGGGCGGCAGTCTAGAAGCGGCCTTGGCGTCGGTTTCAACTCAAGGCGCGAGGCGTTCGATCTTCCATCCTGGCCCGGAGCGGCGATACCGCAGACGATCGTGGAAACGGTTGGCCCTCCCCTGCCAGAACTCCACCTCGTCGGGTATCAGCCGGTAGCCACCCCAGTGTGGGGGCCGCGCGACACCATCAGGATGGGCATCCTCGAACCGGCGCCAGACGGCCTCCAGCTCCTCTCGGCTCTCGACTACTTGGCTCTGGGGTGAGACGGCGGCGCTGATCTGGGATCCGCGGGGGCGGCTGACGAAATAGGCGTCGGCCTCCTCGCTCGGTAGCCGCTCGACCTCACCCTCGATCCGCACTTGCCGGTGGATCGAAGCCCAGAGGAAACATCCGGCTGCCCGCGGGTTCTCCGCCAGCTCGACACCCTTGCGACTTTCGACATTCGTATAGAACACGAAGCCGTGGTCGATCGAGCGGATGATCACCGCTCGAGCCGAGGGGCGTTGCGCGCCGTCGGCGGTCGCCAGAACCATCGCATCCGGCTGTGCTACTCCCATGTCCCACGCCTCGAACAACCACTGGCGGCATTGCTCGATCGGATCAGGGTCGATGTCTGCCTCGAGCAGAGGCGGAGAGTTGTAGTCCTCCCGCTTGTCCTCCACGCTCAGATTCGAAGGGGACGCGGCGGCGCCATGATCGCATCGGGTTCGTCCCGCCAGCGCTCAGGCTGCACGTCGATGTAGAGCTCGATCTCGTTGCTGTCCGGATCCGAGATATACAGGCTGTGTGTCACACCGTGATCGGTGGCCCCGACGATCGGGACTCCGGCGTCGACTAGCTGCTGCCAGGCCTCTCGCAGCTCATCGTCTGTTGTTCCGATCTTCAGGCCGAAGTGATACATGCCCACCCGCCGACCCGACGGCAGCGGCGCGGCCTCTTCTCCTACCTCGAGAAGCAGCAGCTCGTGGTGAGTCCTCGGGGTCGAATAGGCCGCATAACCGGGGCCTGCGGAGATTTCCCGAAAACCCAACAGGTCCCGGTAGAACTCCCGCGATCTCTCAACGTCGCGCACGTACAGAACCACGTGTCCGAGTTCTTTGATTTCCATGGGGACGACTTTAGAAGTCCTGGTCGTCACTTACTGACGGCTGATAGCTGACAGCTGATAGCTCAGTGGAGGTGCGGGGAGTCGAACCCCGGTCCGCCGCACGATCCACATCGGCATCTCCGAGCACAGCCGACAGATACAGCTTCGGGTCTTGGGGCGCTGTCGGCCCGTGGTCCCTAGACCCTATCCGGACTTGCCTTGACTCACCGGTCCCGGACCCCTGCGAGTGCAGCCTGCTTTACGACGCCCGGTTCCGATTGGAGCAGGCGGCCCTCTCGGACGGACGGGCTGCGTTAATTAGGCAGCCAGTGCGAAGTTGTCTTCGGCACTTATGGTTTTCCCGGCTCTTTAACGAGGACTCCGGGGACCTCGGCTCGCTTCCGATGCTTCAACGCCGACGTCGAATCCAGTTCACCCCCAATGCTTGCATGGTATGCCGGCTCCAGCCTACCGGGTATGAGTTCTAGGTTCTCCGGCCACGATGGCGTAGAGCTCGCTCCATCTCCCTCCGCTGCTCGTCCTCCTGCATCGCGCGGCGCTTGTCGTAACGGGGTTTTCCGCGACCGAGCAGCAGCTCGACTTTTGCTATTCCGTCTCTGAAGAACACCTTCGCCGGTATGAGAGTCAGCCCTCGCTCCGAGAGCATACTCCCGATTCGTTCGATCTCCCGCCTGTGCAGCAGCAGCTTTCGGACTCGTTCCGGTTCGTGGCCGCCCTCCCGCGCCTGGGCGTAGGGGGCGATATAGAAGCCGACCAGCCATGCTTCGCCGCCGCGGATCACGCCGTAGGAGTCCTTCAAGTCGGCTTGCCCGGCCCGCAAGCTTTTCACCTCCGAGCCCGTCAGAACGAGGCCGGCTTCGTAGGTCTCGGAGATGTCGTAGTCGCGTCGCGCCGACCGATTGGTGACGACGGTCTTCATCCGAAATATCTCATTGGATCGGCCGGAACCCCATTCTCACGAGTCTCGAAGTGGAGATGGGCGCCGGTCGAGAGGCCCGTGCTCCCGACATAGCCGATCACCTGGCCCGCCTCGACCGCCTGCCCGATGGACACCGACAACGAACTCTGATGAGCGTAGAGAGTGGTGAGGCCGCCACCATGGTCGATGACGGTGGTGTTGCCATAGGACCCATACGCCCCCGCCAGGATCACCCGCCCTGAGGCGGCGGCACGAATGGGGGTGCCATGACCCACTCGAAAGTCGACACCCTCGTGCATTCGCACCGACCCAAGGACCGGGTGGACCCGCGGACCGAAGAGCGACGAGACGGGGGCGTTCACGGGCCAGTGCAGCCGGCCTCCCGAAGAACCTCCGTCGGAAGATCTAGATCGAATCTCGCGCTCCAGCTGCTCGAGCTCCTCCTCGGCGTGCTCCTTTTCACTCTCATAAGACGCAATCTCCGCCTCGACCCGATCAAGTAGGTCGCGCTGAGCAGACAACTCGCTCTCGACCTCGGACTGGAGAGCGCGCACCTGCACCTCTTCGGCAGCAGCTTTCGCCTGCTGCTCCTCCAGGATCGCCAGCTGCTGCTCCGCCTTTTGCCGAGCGGTAAGCAACTCGGCCTGCTGGTCCTGCTCTTGTTGCTTCAGTGCTTCCAGAGCGCGAACCACCATCTGCGTGTCGGCAACGGCTTCCCGGGCATAGGAGAGTCCGACGGCCACCTCGGTGACTTCCTCGAGCCCGAAAACAAGCCCCTGCATCTCCGCAGAGCCGCGGACATACAGCTGGACCGCCAGGTCTCTCAGGTCGATACGGGTCGTGCGCAGCTCGATGCGCGTCTCGGTTAGATGCCACTCCAGGACGTTGATCGTGCTCTGCAGACGCTCCGAGACGGCTTGGGTGGCTGTGATGTCGTCCTCGATTGCTTGCCGCGCCGCTTCTGCTTCCGCAAGCCGGACTCTGATCTCCCTCATGCGCTCCTCGGCCGCCGTGATCTCGGCCTGGATGTCGCTCTTTCGGCCTTCCTGGCTTCGAATCAGCGAAGCAAGCTCGGAGATCTTGGCCTCCACTTCGGACTTCTCATCCTCGGCGGACGCAACGGGCAACAAACCGAGCGCGGCTAGGCAGACAGCAATAGGCGCGAGCCCTCGACGCACGTCAGACCCGCAGGAACCGGCGTATGCCGAGACCGCTGCCTAGCACGCCCGCAGCAGCCCCGAACGCCAGGATGATCACCCCCCACCTAACGAGGAATTGAGTGTCGACGGAAAGATTGACCAGGTTGATGCTCTCCGATAGAGGACGAAGCGCAGAGTGCGCGAACCAGACCGCGATTACCGCTAAGAGGGCTCCCACTAGGCCCTCGATCAAGCCTTCCAACAGGTAAGGCAACCGTATGAACCAGTTGCTGGCCCCTACCAGCTTCATGATCTCGATCTCCTCCCGCCGCGCATAGATAGCCATCCGAATGGTGTTGGCAATCAGGATGACCGACGAGATCCCAAGAATGATCGAGAGGCCCAGGAACAAGGTGTTCAGGACTCGGCTGGTCGACGAGATCTGCTCGATGGTGTCGCCGGCGGTCACGATCTCCTTCACGGCCGGATTCCCTACGAGCTGATCCCGGACCAGGGTGTGTTGGTCGAGATCAGTCAGCTTGATCCTGATCGAAGGCGGCAGGATGGAGGCGTCGACTTCTTCTATCAGCGCAGGCTGACCGGCGAACATCTCCTTGAACTCGTCGTAAGCCTCCAGCTTGGAGACGTACCACGCCTCCTCCACCTCCTGCCAGTCCTGTACCGTCCCCAGTAGGGTCAGCTGAGACTCCTGCGTCCCGTCCGGCTGGAGGAACACGATGATGTGGGTGCCCTCCTGCCACTGAAGAGTGTTGATCTCAACGACTCTCTGAACGACCCTCGCTCCGAACGCCAGGGCAAGGGATACGAACACCGCCAGCACGGCCCCGGTCACGACCAGGGCATTGCGTCGGAGATTGGTGAATGCCTCCCCAACGAGATACTCGGTCTTGGCCATGTCAGTCCCTGACGCCCTCGTATCGGGCTTGTCGCTGGTCTCTGACGACCTTTCCGGCCTCGAGCTGGACGACCCTTCTCCGCATCGCGTCGACGATGGCAAAGTCATGGGTCGCCATCATCACGGTTGTTCCCGTTCGATTGATTCGATCCAGGATTCGCATGATTCCTACTGAGGTGGCGGGATCGAGGTTCCCGGTCGGCTCATCGGCGAGAAGGATGGGGGGACGGTTCACGAAGGCGCGCGCGATTGAAACGCGCTGTTGCTCGCCACCGGACAGCTGGCGGGGATAGCGGTCCGCCTTGCCAGCGAGTCCGACCAGATCGAGAACCTGTCCTACCTGACGAGAAATCACGGAACGGGGCCGGGAGGTCACCTCCAAGGCGAAGGCTACGTTCTCGGCGACCGTTTTCTGCGGAAGCAACTTGAAATCCTGAAAAACCGTGCCCACCGACCGCCGGTGAAAGGGCACCCTCCAGGAGCGCATCTCGATGATGTCCTTGCCGGCTACCCAGATTCTCCCGCGGGTGACCTCCTCTTCCCGGAGCAGAAGACGGATCACGGTCGACTTGCCGGATCCGGACGGGCCCACCAGGAACACGAACTCGCCTTTGGGCACGTCGACCGTCATGTCGCGGATCGCGACGATGCCACCGTCGTAGACCTTGCTGACGCCTTCCAGCCGAATCATGGGATACCTTGACGTGGCGCTCTCACGCCGCGTTCCTTGCCCTGAGAGGGCGGCAGGTTAATAGCGCCTCCGAGCAACCCTTAGTCATCGACTCGCTCCCGCCGCCAATCGAGGTATGCATCGGTGAACTCGTCAAGCTCGCCGTCGAGCACACGCTGGACGTCCCCGATCTCCATGTCCGTCCGGAGATCCTTGGCCAGCTGGTACGGCTGCAGAACGTACGACCGAATCTGACGGCCCCAACCGGCCTCCGTCTGCTCGCCCCGTATCTCGTTGATCTTCTCTAGACGCTCCAGCCGCGCCCTTTCCGTAAGGCGCGCCCTCAGGATCTCCATCGCTCTGGCCTTGTTCTGTATCTGTGACCTCTCGTTCTGGCAGGCCACGACGATCCCGGTCGGAAGATGGGTCAACCTGACGGCCGAATCGGTCTTGTTGACGTGCTGGCCCCCGGCCCCTTGCGAGCGGTAGGTGTCGACTCTGAGGTCGTCCTCGTCGATCTCGATATCCGGATCGACGACCTCGGGAATAACGTCGACCGCCGCGAACGAGGTGTGGCGTCGGGCGTTGGCATCGAACGGGCTTATCCGCACCAGCCGGTGCACGCCACGCTCGCCCTCCATGACCGCGTACGGCATCTCCCCGTCGACAGTGAACGTGGCGGACTTTATGCCTGCTTCCTGCCCGGGCTGGACCTCGTCGAGCTCAACATCCAGGCCGCGCCGTTCGAGGAAGCGCAGATACATCCTGAGCATCATCTCGGCCCAGTCCTGAGCATCAACACCGCCCTCTCCGGCATGGACCGAAACGATCGCCTTGGATGCATCGTACGGACCGCTGTACAGGGTCTCGGACTCAAGGGCCTTCAGCTGCTCATCGATCGAGCTGATCTCGCGTGTGGCCTCCGCCCTTGCGTCGGCGTCCTGCTCCTCTGTGGCCAGATCCCAGAGAACCTCGGCGTCGGAGATTGAGCTCGAGAGACGGTCAACCATGTCGATGACCCGTTCGTACCGAGCAAGCTTCGTCGTCAGCTCGCGAGCCTCGGTGGGGTCTTGCCACAAGTCGGGCGCGGCGGCACGCTCCCTCAGGAGATCGAGCTCGGAGACCTTCTCCTCGACGTCAAAGGAACCTCCGAGCGTCATCAAGACGGACGCGCAGGCCCGCCAAAGCACCACGGGGATCGTCCATTATGCCCACAGCGTAGCGGTGAATAGCTACCCGGAACTGACGCCTGAACGCTGAATGCTGAAAACTGCGCAGGCGCCGTTAGGCGACTGCGCCATGGCACCGCTTGTACTTCTTGCCGGATCCGCAGGGGCAGGGCTCGTTGCGCCCGACCTTCGCTCCCCCAGTAGGACGCCGCCTGCCTGTCGGGCCCGCCATCTGGATACTCGGCTTGGGCACCTCTTCGGCTTGACGCTCGACCTGAACGTGAAACAGATACCTGACCGCGTCCCGTTTCACTGAGTCGACTAGGTCCCCGAAGAGCTGGAAGCCCTCGTTCTGGTACTCAACCAGCGGGTCGCGCTGGCCCATCGCCCGCAATCCAATCCCAGCGCGCAGGTAGTCCATCTCGGCCAGGTGCTCCCGCCACTTGTTGTCGATAACCGATAGCACCACCGACTGCTCCAGGCGGCCGAGCACTTCCCGGGTCAGGTCCTTTTCCCGGGCTTCATACATCGAGTAGGCCTCGTCAACCGCGGCGGTGGCCACCGTTTCCGCGTCCAGGCCGCCCTCGAATTGATCGGCGTCGATCTCGGTCGGATACACCTGCTGAAGCTGGCGCCTCAGCTCATCCCAGTCCCAGTCACCAGGTCGCAGTTCCTCCGGCAGCGCCGACATCACTTCGTCATGCACGGCCTCGCCGATCCACTCCTGCACCAGCTCGGGCGCCTTGCCCTCTCGGAGGATCCGGTTGCGCCAGGTGTAGATCACCTCTCGCTGCCGGTTCATGACCTCGTCGTACTCCAAGACCTTCTTGCGTAGCTCGAAGTTCTGTGCTTCTACCTGGGTCTGGGCCCGCTCGATGGCCTTGGACACCATCTTTTGCTCGATCGGCTGGTCCTCGGGAAGCTTGAAACGCTCCATGATGGAAGTCATTCGGTCGCCCGCGAAACGGCGGACGAGATCGTCTTCCGCCGACAGATAGAAGCGAGACTCCCCTGGATCGCCCTGCCGGCCGGATCGACCTCGCAGCTGGTTGTCGATCCGCCGCGACTCGTGTCGTTCGGTGCCGAGTACGTAGACGCCCCCTACCTCGATGACCTTCGCTTGAGCAGAAGATGTCTCCGGCCGGAGCCGATCCAGGGTCTCGGAAAGAGCCTTCTCGTGCTCCGGCGTCTCGGGCTCCAAACCCTCGCGTCTCACCTCCGCGACCGCCAGCGCGTCGGCGTTGCCGCCCAGGATGATGTCAACCCCGCGGCCTGCCATGTTGGTGGCCACTGTGACCGCGCCGATCCGCCCGGCCTGGGCGATGATCTGCGCCTCCCGAGCGTGATGCTTGGCGTTGAGCACCTCGTGTGGGATCCCCCGCCGCTTGAGCATTTCGGATAGCAGTTCCGACTTCTCGATCGAGATCGTTCCGACCAGCACGGGCTGCCCGGCCGCATGTCGCTCCGCGATGTCGTCGGTGACCGCCCCGAACTTCCCTAGCTCGGTCTTGTAGATCACGTCCTCATCGTCGCTGCGGACCACCGGCTCGTTGGTGGGGATCTCGGCGACCTCGAGGCCGTAGATCTTGGAGAACTCGGCTGCCTCGGTCTTGGCGGTACCGGTCATTCCCGCCAACTTCTGATACATCCGGAAGAAGTTCTGGAGGGTGATCGTGGCGAGGGTCTGGTTCTCCTCCTTGATGCGAACGCCCTCCTTGGCTTCGATGGCCTGGTGGAGGCCTTCCGAGTAGCGACGCCCCTCGAGTATGCGGCCCGTGAACTCGTCGACGATCTTCACGTTGCCGTGGTCGATCAAGTAGTCGACATCCCTTTGGTAGAGCTCCTTCGCCCTCAGGGCAACGTCCAAGTGATGGACGAGGTCTGTCGTGGCATGGTCATACATGTTCTCGATGCCGAGGACCTTCTCGACCTGCTCGATTCCGTCAGGGGTGACGACTACTTGACGCTTGGCCTCGTCGACGTCGTAGTGGATGTCCTCCCGGAGCCGGGTAGCGATGCGGGCAAAGTCGCGGTACCAACGAGCAGTCTCTGCCACACGGCCGCTGATGATCAGAGGAGTGCGAGCCTCGTCGATGAGGATTGAGTCGACCTCGTCGACGATGGCGTAGTCGTGGCCGCGCTGAACGAGGTCATCCGTCGACATCGCCATGTTGTCGCGTAGGTAGTCGAAGCCGAACTCGTTGTTGGTGCCGTAGGTGATGTCCGCCTGGTAGGCCGGAACGCGCTCGGCCGGCGTCATCTCGGCCTGGATGATGCCGACCGTCAGGCCGAGGAACGAGTGAATCCCTCCCATCCACTCCGCATCTCGTGAGGCCAAGTAGTCGTTCACGGTCACGATGTGCACGCTCTGACCCCCGAGCGCGTTCACATAGGAAGGCATCGTCGCCACCAGCGTTTTTCCCTCGCCCGTCTTCATCTCGGCGATCATCCCGCGGTTGAGGGCACCGGCTCCGATCACCTGGACATCGAAGTGGCGCTCTCCGAGCACCCTCTTCGAGGCCTCCCGCACGACCGCGAACGCCTCGGCCTCGATGTCGAAGATGTCTTCCCCGGCCGCGAGTCGCTCACGGAACTGGTCGGTCATGGCGCGCAGCTCGGCGTCGGAAAGCTCCTGGAACCGGGACTCGAGCTCGTTCACGGCGGTGGCCAGCGAGCTGAGGTCCTTGAGGGTTCGTCCCTCACCGGCGCGCATGACTTTGGTCAAGAGGGACATGGTTCGTTCATGATAGGGAGAGCTCTCAGTTGTAAAAGGGGCTTGTCAGTCGCCGCCCGGGAGGTTGGCCTGCTCGAGTAGCGCCGCTGGGTCCACACCTGTGTCCTCCGGCGTGAGCTGGTCGACCACAGTGCGATCGGCCAACGAGATCGGCTCAGGCTCGTCCAGCAGCTCGCCGGCGGCGGTGCGGACGAGAATCGCCTGCGGCAACTCATCGACCTCGGCTACCTGCGTCACCATCGTCACCTCGCCGTTTTCCATGAGTAGCAATGAGCCGGGTGGATACACGCCGAGCATCTTTATGAAGGCGCGCGTGAAGTCGGGGTCGTACATCTTTCCTGATCCTTTGAGCAACACCCGTAGAGCACGGTGAGGGGTCTCAGCACGCCGGTAGGACCGCCTTGTCGTGATCGCATCGTAGGTATCGGTGGTTGCTACCAACCTCGAGTAGAAGTGGAGCGCATCCCGGTAAGGCACCTGGGGATAGCCTGATCCGTCGAAGCGGGCGTGATGCTCGAGCGCGACGACAGCTGCCACCTCTTGGAACTCTCCCGCAGCCGCCAGGATCGTCTGCGCCCCCTCCTGAGGGTGCAGCTTTATCTCTCCCCATTGCTCGCCCGATAGGCGGCCGGGGTGCTGCAGGACGGAGGGTGAGACGCCGACTTTGCCGATGTCGTGCAGCATCGCGGCGACGCCGAGAATAGGGAGCTGGTCCTCGGGCACGTCCGAGAGGCGTCCCAGCGCGAGCGAGAGGATGGCCACGTTCACGGAGTGGTAGAAGGTGTACTCGTCGTGGCTTCGAACAGTGCTGAGAAGAAGTGAGGCGGCGGGATGCTCCAGGCTCTGCTCCATCAGCTGCTCCACTGCCCACGCCGCGCCGCTCAGGTCGAAGTCCTCGGCCTCTCCGCTGGCGAGCGCGATTCCCCGCAGCACGTCGAGTGATCGGGTGTACGACCGTCGGAGTCCACCAAAGCCACCGCTGATCTCCTCCTCCTCGACGCTGAATGGCTGCTCGTTGAGCCGGATCGTGCCTTCTGCCGGGAAATCCTGTCCAGCCCCGGCCACGAAGGCGGCCAGCTCGCGCACGTCCCCCGTAGATACGGGACTGGCGAAGGTGATCGACTCGAGGCCGACCGCCTGCATCTGCCGGAGCAGGCCGTTGAACTCGAGCGAGGCGTGCGGCAGGACTACAGGACCCAGGAAGATGGAGTCGCCGACGAGGCTGATCGACGCCTCCCCGGCCGGGGTTGTCTTTGCCAACTCGTCGGCGGTGGCCTTGGTGTCTTCGATGAGCTGAACGAGTGCGGGGTGTTCGGGAGGGTAGAGGAGGTACTGGCGGACCACGGAGCGCAGCGCTTGCAGAATCGGGGCGGCGGCTCGCTCGCTCATTGCCGACGCAGTGCTTTCTGCGCGGCCGCGCGAAGACTCCGAGTCGATCCTGACAGCGCCAAACGCTGGCCGGCCAATTGCTCGAGGGTCTGCGTTACTTCTGGAGTGAGATCCCGCGCCAGCAACTCGATGATCCGTTTCTTCTCGTCTGTTTCCAGCGTGGGACTCTCGAGTGCCGCTAGTAGAGCAGCACGAGCCTCCGGTGTGTCACGTCCGGCGAGAAGGCCCACGGCGGCCTGACGGACGACGCTGTAGTCGTCCTCCTCAGCCTGTGCGAGATAGGGCACCGCATCGTCCCCCAGGAGCGTCACGAGGGAACGGACGGCCTCGAGACGCACACGATGGTCCTCGTGCTGCAGTAGCCCGGCCAGGGCCTCCGCCACCTCGGGATGCCCGGAGCGACCCAGAGGCATGGCGAGGTTACGGGCCAGGTACCAGGGTGCATCATCCAGGCGGGCAACGATCGGGCTGGGATCCCGGTTGGCAGACTGCTCCAGTCCTTCGAGCATTGCTCGCCTGCGATTGGCGTCCTCTTCGTCGGCGAGCATGTCGATAAGCACATTCACCGCCTCCGGACCGAGCGCCTGCAACAGTCGGAAGGGCCGGTCCGGGTCGCCCTCCACCGCAGCCTCCACCAGCCGGCGCGTGATGTCTGAGGCGGCGAGGGTCGTGACGGCCATTTCCACCTCCGATTCCTGGGCGGAAGGGTAGGTCGGGTTGTCGAGCCCGGCGTGGAGCCACAGCTCCGCTTGTCGATACTGGCCCCTGCGAACGGCCGATCCGATCTTGCCCGTCCAAATCCGAACGAGTCGCTGGAACCGGGCCTCGCGATGCTCGACGTGAAGCATGGCCCGGAACGTCTCTAGCGCATCGAAGAACAGCCGCCGTGTCTCCGGCATTTGATCCCGGATGGAGTCGAACGAGGTGCCAACCGCCTCTACCGCCTCGGCTACGTCGCCCATACGCTCCTGAATCCGAGCGGTCACTGTCACGCGGGCCGAATCCAAAGCCTCCGGCGTCTCCAGCAATGCCAGCAACTCGTCCGGGCGCCGGTCCGCTTGATCGGTCGAGACTCTGGCGTATTCCATGAGCATCCCCAACGCCGACGGATCAAGCCGGGGAGCCATGCGAGCGAGCTCATGGCCGGCAAATTGGTCGATGAACATCCCAATCGAGGCGTTCTCGCGTTGGCCGAGCAGCTCGCGAAAGACCTCCACCTGCTGTGGGTCATCGAGGTGAAAGAAGGCTTCGACGAAGGTGCGGACTACCTCTTCGCGCCCTGAGATGTCGTCTTCGGCTACTTGGCCCAAGACGTCCAAGTATTTACCGATGAAGACGTCGGCCAGGGAGCCCTCTTCGGCTTTCACCACAATCTGTTGGGCAAACGACGCTGCGTCCGTTTCGTCGATGACGCCCTGCACGTCAGACGACCGATCGATGGGTGGTGGGACTTCCCTGAGCAGCGGTTTCTGAAAGGTGGACAGCGTCGAGACCCCGTCCCGCTTTAGGACAGTGTCGACTCCACCTATCGCACGCACCCGCTCTTCCTCGAGATTGAGCACGCGAAAGAACGCCATCAGGTCACTCGAACGCAGGCCCGGAGAGATGCGGATGGTCTCGATCTGGTGCAAGTAGCACTGACGGGCGAGCCGCTCGGTTCCCTCCCGCTCGGTCTCGACGGCCTCGTCCTCGAGAGTGAAGTGTCCCGGACCGACGCCTAGCTGAAGCGATTCGTCTATCGCGGCCCGGACCGCGTCGAGCGATCGCGCGAAAGCATCCTGCTCTTCGGCATTGGGATACAGCCCGAAGATCCCCCAGGCCGTTCCTAGCGCCTCGACCACCTCCCGCGCCGGGACGGCATCGTCGGTCATCCGTCGATCGAGATTAGTTCCTCCCGGACCGCGTACATCACCGCTTCGTTACGCGAATGCAAGCCCAGCTTGTCCAGGATATTGCGAACGTGGTTCTTCACGGTGTTCTCGGAAATGTACAGCAGTTCACCGATTTCTCTGCTTGTTCTCCCTTGGGCAACCAGGCTGAGCACCTCCAGCTCTCGCCCTGTGAGGGTCGGTTTACGGCTGGCGATGACGTCGCGATGCCGCAACAGCTGTCGCACGGTGTCGAAGAGCTTGCCGCCCATCATCGGTGAGATGGCCGCACCTCCTCTGAGGACATTCTCTATTGCTTCGACCAGGTCGGGAAGCGGCGTGTCCTTGATCACGTAGCCCCTGGCGCCGGCCTTGATCGCTGTGAGCATGTCTTCCTCCGACTCGGAGGATGTAAGCAGCACGATCCTGGTGCCGGGCGCGGCGTCGAGTATCTGAGCGAGCACCTCGAGTCCGGAGAGGCCGGGCATGAGAACGTCGAGAACGACTATGTCCGGCTGGTGCTGCTTGGCCAGCTCGATGCCTTTCATACCGTTGGGTGCTTGTGCCACCACTCCGAATCCGGCCTGCTCGAGCGCAGCCGAGAGAGCGGCAGTGAAGAGGACCGCGTCGTCGACTACGAGGACTGTCTTCATGCCGGCTCGATCAGCCCATAGGCGCCGTCGCGCCGGCGGTAGATAACGCTCGGAAGGTCAGTTTCGGCGTTCTGGAAGAAATAGAAGCTGTGCCCCAGCATTTCTATCTGCAAAACCGCCTCTTCCGGTGTCATTGGCTTAAGGACAAACTGCTTGGTCCGCACAATCGCAGGATCTGGAGACTCCACCTGATTTTCGGTGTCCGATGACCTGAGATTGAGCTCTTTATTGGTACGCCGGGAACGAGCGATCAGCCGTCCTTTCAGCTTTGAGAGCCGCCGTTCGAACTTGCCGACCGCCAAGTCGAGGGCAGCTTCCGGCGACTCGGCCACGGCATGCACGCGCACAAACCGGCCGCCTCCTCCGGTGGTGATCTCGACTCTGAACCTCTCCGAGGTGATCCTCGGATTCTGTTCCTCGGTGAACTCAACGTCGGCCGTGGCGGCGCCTTCCCACATTCGAGCGGCGTGCGAGACCTTGGCCTGGGCCGCTTCCTGCAGAGCGGAGTCGACGTGCAAATGACGACCGTGGACTCTTACTTCCACAAGGGGACCTCCCGGAGAAAAGAAACCGGCCTCGTGGCCGGCCGAACTGGCGGATGCGGGGACACTCGGGCGGCGAGCCGAAATGCCATCTGCTCCGAGCATACATCGAGCCAGTCCCTCAGAGGGCAGATGTGGCGGTGACGGCCACAATCGGACTGACGGAAAGGGCGCCGACCGCGCTAACCAGCGTTGCTCCGGTAGTGACCACGTCGTCGACCAATGCCAACGCGAGCTCTCCGGTGGCGCGGGCCGCCAGCACCGGACCGAACGCACTTTGGTTCCGACCCGCACGCGGCGGAGTCCACAGCGGTGCGCGGAGCAGGCGCAAGACGGGAAGTCCCGTCAGTGTCCCGAGGGCGCGAGCCAGGCAGTCAGACTGGTCGATTCCGTAACGGACCCTACGTATGAGCACTCTCGGTACCGGCACGAGCGCTGACACACCTTGCAGTCCAGCGGCCATATTCGGTGCGAGCAGGTCAGCCGCCGCTTCGATGCCCTGGTACTTCAGCCGGCGTACCAGCGTCCGAGCCGCCCCCTCATGTCGATAGGCGGATAGCACGAGTAGGCCGTTGGGCAGCGTGCGGGCCGAGGCGCGGCGCAACGAGCGCCGACAGGGGCCGCATACGTCGCCTCGACCCGTGCAAGCAAGACACGGCATCCCTCCAACGTACGGACTGGCTGTGACGTATCAGGTGCCCTGGAGCCAAGAGGCCAGATAGTCCTTTTGCTCGGGGGTGAGCGATTCGAGGCTGCCGCCGAGTTGGGACAGCTTGATCGAGGCCACCTCCCGATCGAGCTCGGTGGGGAGGGTGTAGATCTGGGGCTCGAGCTCCTGCTGGTGTTCCACGATCCAAGCCGCGGCCAAGGCCTGGTTGGAGAAGGACATGTCCATGACATCGGCAGGGTGTCCCTCGGCGGCGGCGAGATTCACCAACCGTCCCTCACCGATCACGAACAACCGGCGACCGTCGCCCATGTCGTACTCGTCCAAATGCTTGCGAATCCGCCTGCGGTTCCGTGCCTGAGCTTCAAGTACGTCCAGGTCGATCTCAACATCGAAGTGGCCGGCGTTGGCTAGCACCGCCCCGTCTTTCATCAGGGAGAAGTGCTCCCCGCGGAGGACGTGCAGGTTGCCCGTCACGGTGATAAATACATCGCCAATGCTGGCGGCACCCTCGGCATCCAGCACGCGGAAGCCGTCCATGGCTGCCTGCAAGGCTCGTACCGGATCGACCTCTACGACGACCACGCTTGCTCCCAGCCCGTCGGCGCGATCAGCGACTCCTCGCCCGCAGTCGCCGTAGCCGATCACGACGATGGTTGTGCCGGCCATTAGGATGTTGGTGGCTCTTATCACTCCGTCGAGCGCCGACTGGCCGGTCCCGTAACGATTGTCGAAGAGATGCTTGGTGGCCGAGTCGTTGACTGCCACCACGGGGAACCGAAGCTTTCCCTCGTTGGCCATGGCCCGGAGTCGTATCACGCCGGTGGTGGTTTCCTCAGTCGACCCGATGGGAGTGACGTCGGTGCGTTCCGTATGGAGGACAGTCACGAGATCGGCGCCGTCGTCCATCGTGATGTGCGGCTGCATATCCACGACCGATTGGATATGGCGGTAGTAGCGGTCGGAGTCCTCGCCTCGGACTGCGAACACTGGGATCCCGTCCTCGACAAGAGCGGCGGCAACATCGTCCTGCGTCGAAAGCGGGTTGGAAGCACACAGCGAAACCCCAGCGCCGCCCGCTCGCAGCGCCAACATGAGGTTGGCTGTCTCCGCCGTGACATGAAGACAAGCGCCGATCTTTTGACCAGCCAGCGTCTGTTCCTTCTCCAGACGGTCGGAAATCACCTGGAGCACGCCCATCCGGCGCCCTGCCCACTCGATTCTCTCCGCGCCCAGCGGAGCTTCGGAGATATCGGCGATGTCATAGTTCACTCTTCACCTCGCAGCGTGTCCTTGAGACGTTCGATGGCAGGAACGGTAACCGGATCGACTCCAAGCTCGGCCGCCAGGTAGACGGAGACGGCGTCGCCGATCGCGGTCAGGCTCGCCATTCTCGCCAGCATGCTCTGGCCACTCGCGTAGACCTCTCCGATAACGGGGACGCTTGGACTCATCTCTTCCTTCGTCAACCGAAACCGTGCCGCGACGCGGGGAGGCTCGTCGTTGTCGCGCAGCATGATGGTCCCGAGGGCGGACCTGGTGACGTGAGGCAGCGACTCCCAGCCTGCGATCTCGTTGTGGTTCGCTTCCGGCAGGAGGGCGGCGTATGCCGGCGTCTTGGCGTTCTCATTGATCTGGGTCTTCCAGCGCCTTGCGACGGCCCCCGTCGGCCCTTGGGCGCCGTAGATGATCGCGACACGACCGGCCAGGCCCTCCGCCAAGTCGGAAGCGAGAGCTCGCCCCGGTCCGTCGGGCGTCAGTAGCCCGGAAGTGACCTGGGCGGCCTCGGTCAGGTCCGACCGCACGTCGCCCAGCTCGGTCGAGGCGGCTACCGCCCGGAGGACGGCCCCGACGAGGTAGCCAAGCGCGGCCCGGGGTTGGAGACCGGTGGGAACGCCTATGACGGTAAAACCGGACGCGGAGGCGAGCTCGAGAAGCTGTCCCCCTCCGGTGATGGCAACGATGTCCAGTCCTTGCGAGAGAGCGGCCTCGACTCCGGAGAGAGTCTCCTCGGTATCTCCCGAGTAGGAGACGGCAACAACGAGCGGGCCCTTCCCGGCCCAGCCCGGCAGTCCGTAACCCTTGTGGGTGTCGACCCGAACGCCCGCTTGCTCTGCGATTGGGCCGGCGTACGTGCCCGACACACCGGAGCCTCCCATGCCCAGCACCAAAACGCTGGCATGGGGAGGAACGTCCGGGAGGGTGAGCTCCGCTGCCCAGCGGAATTGCGAGGGAAGGGACTCGACCATGTCCCACATGTCGGTCACGGCCGATAGGCCTCCTCGATGAGCATGATCGGGATTCCGTCTCGTACTGGATAGTGAAGACCGCAGGACTGACAGACCAGCTCGTGCCGGTCGTCCTGCTCCTCTTCCTTTAGATCGCCGTGATCGTTGGGACAGACGAGGATCTCGAGTAGCTGCGGGTCGAGGGTCATGATTCCTCTACCAGGTCTTTGATCGTTCCGACCAGCTCTTCGACGGCGGCGGGGGTAGGGGCCTCGACGTTGAGTCTCAGCACAGGCTCGGTGTTGGAGGGACGGAGGTTGAACCAGCGGTTCTCCCAGGTGACCGTGAGGCCGTCCAGATGGTCGACGTCTCCTCCTGGGACGGCCTCCTCGACGGCCTTCAGCGTCTTCTGTTGGTCGGCGACGGTCAAGTTGATCTCCGGTGATTGCGCATACGGCTCGAATTGCGTCCTCAGCTCGGAGACGGGCTGACCCGCCTCTGAGATCACCTGTAGGAGCACGAGCAGCGCCAGCATGCCGGAGTCAGCACGGAAGTTGTCGCGGAAGTAGTAGTGACCGGAGTGCTCGCCACCGAACACAGCTTCGGTGTCGGCCATGACCTCCTTGATGAACGAGTGGCCCACCCTGGTCCTGATCGGCTCGCCGCCCTTGGCCCGAATCGTCTCCGGGACGGCCCGGGAAGTAATCAGGTTGTGGACGACTCTGGCGCCCGCTTCCCGTTCCAGGAACCAGGCCGCGATCAGTGCGGTGGTGGTGCTCCCGGACAGCGGCCTTCCCTGATCGTCAACGAAGAAGGCCCTATCGGCGTCGCCGTCGAACGCAACTCCCAGGTCGGGGCCCACCTCCTCCATGCGCTGGAGGAGGTCCCGCAGATTGGCGGGCTGGAGGGGATCAGCGGGGTGGTTGGGGAAGGTACCGTCCGGATCGAGGTAAAGACCCGTGATCCGAGCGGGGATCCGCGCGAACACGTCCGGCAGCGTCGTGCCGGCCATTCCGTTTCCTCCATCGGCCACGACATGGAGCGGCTCGATGAGCTCCGGATCGACGATTCCCAGCAGATGCTCTACATAGCCCGGAATTGGATGGAAGTGGGTCAGAGTGCCTTCGCCGACCTCTTCGAGGCCAACGTTTGCCATGTCCCTTATCTCTTGGAGACCCGTGTCCCAGCCAATGGGCGCGGCGCCTGCCCGAGAAAGCTTGATCCCGTTCCATTCGGGCGGGTTGTGCGAGGCGGTGACCATCGCGGCAGGGAGGTCTGCCCATCCTGAGTAGTAGTAGGCAACATCGGTCGGGATCTCGCCCAGGTCGATCACGTCAGTTCCCTGACCACGAGCTCCATCTGAGAAGGCGCTGGCCAGACCCGGTGAGGAGAGCCGACAGTCGCGGCCCACCGCGGCCTTGCCTACACCGGTCCAGGAAGCAAACGCGCCGCCGATGCGGTAGGCCGCGTCGAGATCCAGCGCCCCTTCGGTGCGCCCGCGTATGTCGTATGCCTTGAAGATCGCCGAAAGATCGGCCATGAGCAGGATTGTACGCTGCCACAACTCGAGCACTCCCTAGAGTGAGCGGACCCGAGATGACCGATTTCTTCTCCGTCGTCGTCCCGATCCACAACGAGGCCTCTTACCTAGAAGACGCCCTGGCGGAGATGCAGCACGAGCTTGATCCCGTTTCTGATAGCCCTGTCCTATTGCTCGTGGAGAACGGATCCACCGACGACACGCTCGCCGTCGCGGAACGGATCGCGGCCTCCACCGAGCAGATATCGGTGTTGACGCTGCCGGAGGCCAACTATGGCGGAGCCATGCGGGAAGGGCTGCTCGCCGCTCCCGGAGAATGGGTCGTGACCTTCGATATCGATTACTTCTCCGGACGGTTCATCTCGCAACTAGGTGAGCTGAGGGAGACTGCGGACGTCGTCATCGCCTCGAAACGGGCGCCCGGGTCCGACGATCGGCGGTCTCTACTCCGACGAGCGGGCACTCTCGTCTTCAACCGGCTTGTGCATCTGATACTGGGAACGAAAGTGAGCGATACGCACGGGATCAAGGCCTTCAGGCGGCCGGTGATCTCGGAACTCGCTCCGAAGGTTCAGCTGACCAAGGACCTCTTCGACACGGAGCTGGTTCTCCGTGCCGAGCGGGCCGGCTATCGAATCGCGGAGGTGCCCGTCTCTGTGTGGGAGCAGAGGAAGGCACGCTCGTCCTATCTCCGACGGGTGCCGGGAGCTGTGAGAGGGCTCTTTCAGCTCCGCTCGGTGTTGCCGTCCATGGAGCGACGAAACACGACGTCCCGGTAGCTGGCGAACTTGGGCAGCGCGACGACACCAATCGCTAGGAGAAATGCAAGGTTGGCCTGAAACGGATTGAGGGGTCCCCAAAGGATGTCGGCAAGCTCGACAAGCCCGGCTTGGACGACGCCGGAAATCAGGTTGACCACGTAGAAGCCCACCGACTCCACCACACCTCCGTAGGTACCTGGGATTCGGAACGTCCATCGGCGGTTAAGTAGGTAAGAGATACCGGTCGCGATGAGGTATGCCCACAGCGCCGACAGGAACAGGCTGAGGCCGACCACCAGCGAGAACAGGTTGAACAGTCCGACGCCCACCGCAGTGTTGAAGCCCCCGACGATGCCCATACGGAAGAACTGCCAGAACGTCTCACGGTTGAGGAACGTCTTGAGATAGTTCTTCATACCCGCTCCCTGCGCAACACAACCGCCCAGCCGGCGAGCGTCACCAACGCAGCCAGCGTGAGGAGACGGCCCGTCCACTCGGCCCAGGTCGGCTCAAATCGCAACTCCACATGCGAGGTAGTAGGCACGACCACCATCAGAGACGGCGTGGCCCGGTAGGGCCCTTCGGCGCCATACGCCGTCCAGTTCGGAAAATACGACACCTTGACGAGATGAGGCAAGCCGACTGCCGTTGTCTCAAACGACACGCGGTCGTCAGTCACCTGGACATTCGACACAGTCCCGCCACCTGCAATCGGCTCGGCCGGAAGCTCCTCAACAGTGGTTATGCGGGGCCACGAGGCCGGCCCGCCGGCCGTCACCAGCCGATCGAGGTTGTCGAGGTCGTCATACCAGTCGAGAGCGAAGTCCTGGAAGCCCATCTGCTCCCCGTCATCGTCAGGTCCCCGGCTGAAGTTGAGCAATCCGAGGAGGGGTAACTGGCGGGGGGCTTCGTAGACGGCAGGCACGTGAGTGGCGACCTCCACGAGGTCGCTCGGTGGCAGCTCGAACACGACAAACGGCTCGCTCTCAAACAGCAGATTGAGATCCGGGTGGGAGCGGGCCTCTTCCTGAGCTTCCTCGGTGAACGCGACGTAATACCTGACCCCGTACAGATCGAGGTGTCTGAGGCCGCGCTCGAAGTGAAGGTTGTTGTAGCGGAGGCCGGGAACGGGGTTCGAGGCGCTGAGACTCATCTCCGACGAGTTGATGAAGTGAAACGGGGTCGTGATCGAAGACTCGAAGAACAGCCCTTCCTGGGACGGATGCCCGTCGGTCCAATAGTCGGTCAGCATCAGCGCCATGGGGGTTCCGTACCGATTGAGGTCGGAATTGCCCTCCCACTGAACGCGCCCGGGCGGCAGCTCATCGAGCTCGGCCATCAGTGCTTCGTACTCACCCCAGTTGTCCTTCCGCTCGTAGCCGTAGTAGTTCCAGCGTGACCAACCGCTGATGAAGTTGACGGCCAGCAGGCCGGCGATGACGAAGACACCGACTCCGAGGAGGGGCGCCGTACGGGAGAAGTCGATTCGGGGAGGGACCACGATCGTCAGGGCCAGTCCGATCAATCCGAAGGCGACCACTATCCACAGGTCGGCCCGCCAGGCCGGAGCTATAAGGCCGGGAACAGAGAGGCCGCTAAGCCAGACCGCCGCCAGCGCGACCAGCAACACCCATCCCCCGCGGAGCCACCAGGCTCCATACGAGCGTGGAAGGCGGCGAGCCAGTCCCTTGACGACCCATCCGACGGCAACTCCAGCCAGGAGGTGCAGCCCGAAAAACCAGAATGGGAGGAACCTCCCGTTCCATACGCGGCCTTGTGGCAACAGGAAGTACCCGGCCAGCGGCCACAGAAACGTGAGCGTGAGGATCGTTGCCGAGTACGGTGTCCGGCGCCACGCTAGAACTGCCCCCACCGAGGCCAGCAGCGAGATCGCCCAGATTTCCACCGGGATGACGTCGTCCAGGCCGGAGAGCGGGAACCAGCCCATGTCCGCGGTCAGATCCATGCGCACGATCAGCGGTAAGGCCCAGAAGGCAGCGATGGAGAACCCGAGCACCCACGAGATCACCGTGCGCCCGGCACCTGACCGGACCACCAGCACCGCCAGGGAGGCCAGCACAAAGGCGATGGTCGTGACGACGTGCGCAAGTGCGGTCAAGGCGAGAAGGACGCCCGCCCAAGGGAGCAGCCTCCGGTCATCGATGCTTCGGATCAGCGTTCCGAGGTAGCCCAGACCGATGGCGAACGACCACGAGAAGGAGTATTCGCCCGCCAGAGTGGAAGGGATGTTGCCACCCAGGATGGTGAAGCTCTCCATGACGAGAAACGCCCCGGCCGCACCGGCGGTAACCACGGACACAGTCCGCCCAAAGGAAAGGCAGCGGACGAAGTAGTAGGTAGCCCACGGCAGGGCGGCAATGCCGGCAAGGGTCACGAGCTTGAAGGCCACTCCGTAGGGCAGAAAGACGTCGAGCAAGACGATGACCAATGCCGGGAGCGGGAAGTAGAAGTAATACATCGGGATGCCGGCGTACCAGCTGTTGCTCCACCCGGAAAGAGTCCCGCGCGGGATGAGTTCATCGCGCATAAAGGCGGGAGCTAGCACATGGGCGCCGGTGTCCCCACCCGTGGGCGTGGTAGGCAGGAACGCCAGCCACACGTTCATCAAGAGCAACACCGAGAGGCTTACGAGCGCCACCACGCCGAGCGCCCAGCGGCGCGGCAGGCCGGATTCACCCATGGGGGGAAAGACTACTGAGAGTGCTGCCGAATCAGGAGCCCGCTTCGCGGGTCAGGCGGAGGACATCCGAAAGCTCGAGCTGCTCGCCGTCACGATCCCACCACTTCTGATCACACCGGTGGCAGGAACAGAACTGAAGCTCGGTTCCGTCGGCGAGCTTCTGTCGGATCTCGATCACCTCGTCGGCTCCGCAGGTAGGACACTCCATACTCTCTAATCCTTCAACCCGGTCGGATCACACTAACGGCGAGCCCCTTCCGCACCTTGGATCTCAACGTCCCCGAGACGGCCCACGTATCGTGACCGCCGTCGGCCGTCCTCCTGCCAGTAGGCATACCAATAGGGTCCGTGCGGACAGCCGCCGCAGGGCGGCTTGCCACACCGAACCCACTTCTGCCGGAGCGACACTCTGGGCGAATTGCCAACGTCGAGCACCCCCGCGGCTTCGAGTCGAGCCTGCGCCAGGATCAGCAGACGCCGAAGGTCGTGCTCATCGAGCTCGCGTACCGAAGCAATGAAGTCCTGGTCCAGCGGCAACAGCCCGGCCTTCAGGCCACCTCGAGAGGGGCAAAGAGACGAACCGAGGTCCTCCGGTCGGCCAGGGTCCAACCCATTGGTGGCGAGAGACTGTCGGCGTGGGCTCCGCACAGTGCGTAGTCGCTGCCCGGCTCCACGGATCCGGCTAAGTCGTCGAGCCACACCGCCCGCGCCGGGTAGCTATATGACATCACAGCCAGCGCAGCAGCACCGCATCGCACACACGCCTCGAACATGCGGCCACGATACGCCCGCGATGACCTCGGGCCAAGCATCCGCCGCTGAGCGGTTCTTAGGCACAGATTCGCGCCTAAGACGATTTTGTCATTCGAGGCCCGCTCGAGGGTTCATGCCCGGTCGAAATGCCTGGTCAAGCGCTCGGCCCCTTCCTATTCCTCGTAACCCTCAACTCAAGGTTGAGATCCCGCGGGAGATCTCGTGAGAACCGGCACCGCCTCGACAAAGGCCACGCCTCCGTCCGGAAGCTCGGCCGACCAGGCAATCGAGAACGGCCCGGGTGCTTCTGCAAGCAAGCCGAACATCTGGAGTCGGTCGACGGTCACCGATCGGATTGCCTCGGCAGGTACGGCCACCTTGTCGGGGGCCGCTCCGGGCCCGCTGGCCGACACGGTGCTGAGCGTGACCGTCAACGAACTCGCGTCGGGGTTGATTATCCAAGCCTGGTAAGAGGCGTCCGGGTGGGTGCCGAAGCCGGGCAGAAGCCACTGCGGAGCGGCAACCGCGGCCCCAGGAACGACGGCGAACCCCTTCTGCCCCCTGGCTCGGGCCAGGACGGCCACGGGTCCGTCTGCGCGCACCCTCACCCCAAAAGTCCCCTCGGCGAGATCCACTAGTGGGACACGATCCTGGGTGAGTGGATCAACTGAGCGCGTCGCGACCGCGAATTCCGTGCCTTCCTCCGAAATGAGGTCGACCTCATATGTGACGGGATCCGTGCCGTCGTTGGCCACTATCACTTCGCTCTGGAGTCCACCAATGCGGACAACGGGAAGCTCCCAGATCTCGGCTTGACCCAGGCCCGGCCAGATGGCCTCCCCTGCCGCCTCCACGTCCATGATGAGGGCCGGAACGACGTTGCCCTGCGAAGCCTCTACCACCATCCCCAGCATCTCTCGAGCCGGGAACTCATTGTGGAGATCGAAGGATCGCCATGACCTTGCCGACACTCTGAGCGCTTCGAGCTCGGGGGCCGGCTCTGGTCCCAAGTCCGAGTATGCGGTGACGGTGACGTTGGCATCTTCCGAGAAGGGGTTGTACAGCTGGAGGATGAGCTGGTTCCCTGCTTCGGTCGAGCCCCCCGGCAGATGCCATACCTTGGGCGTCGAGGAGGGACATATGGTCCCTGCCAGCCGTGCCGGACCGGTTACCAGCGCATTGGAAGCGGCGGGCGCATTGGAGAACTCGATGGTCGCGGGAGCCAACCCTTGTGCGAGCGACTGGCCGAGCCGCACGGATGTAGCTCCGGGGCCCGGCAGCGCTTCTTCGACCGTCGCCCTCACGTCCCCGGATAGAGGGAAGCTGAGCAGAACGGCGTTGGGCGGCAGCGTGACCAGTCCGAAGTACGTCTCCTCGTCATCCGAGGCAACGGCCCACGGGCAGCTCGAGAAGCCGGCCGCGGTTTCCAGTTCGGGAACCGTTGTAGTCGTCATCGGTGCCACCGCCTCCGGCGGAGGCGGTGAGGGTGCCGTCCAGGCCAGAACTCCGAGCAGGCCGATCACGAGAAGCGCTAACGCTCGTTTCACTCCCGCCTCCAGGCACGGCCGAACAGCGCCACCACGACCAAAGCAACTGCGTAGGCCGCGGTTGCCAGCGCGATGTTCCTCAGCTCGGTCGCGCCACCGAAGCGAGCACTGCCCAAAGCAGCCGACACCTCATTCGCCCACCCTGATGCCGACCGGTCCGGCTCCCAACGAGCATCGGCGTTCTCCGCCACATACACGCGGCGCCCCGTCACGGAGCCTTCGTAGCCGGTTCCTACTCGCTCCCAAGCCTCCTCGCCGGAGACGGCCCTGGGGCTGGGAAGCTCGTTCTCGAAGACCCGGTAGCCGGGCAGAGAGAGCGGTCTCAAGTCGAGCTGCGAGGCCATAGCAGCGTCGAAGGGGGTCCGGCCGGTGAGGACAACCCAGCGAATCCCGAACGGCGCCAGGGCCTCGCCGGGCCTGACCTCGTCCTCGGTCATGAGCCTCTCCAGCGTCCCTGCCAGAGCTTCGTCGCCTGGGAGGGGATCATGGAGCCACGCTTCGTCGAGGGGTGGCACGGGGGCCGACACGACCCGATAGGTAAATCCAGGTCCGTTGCGGTACTCACCGGGCAGAGTTCCCGTGGGGCCCACCAGCAAGATGCGGTCCGGTCCGTGGGGATCGGCTCGATTAACCGTGAACGCAAGCCGGTCGCCCAACTGGTCCTCGGGTAGGCCGATCCGGCCGTCCGGTACGACGAGCAGAGCCGACCCGATCAGCAAAAGCCCGCCCACCGCCGCCGTCCACGCCAATAGCTTCCGCCATAGCCGGGCTGTTTCGAGCCGGCGCGGGGACTCGAGTGCGGCGCCTACCGCGAGGCCACTCCCAAGCGCGGCTGCCACCAGGCCGGCCACGGCGAGCTCGCGTCCGGCCCCGGCCTGCGTCGCTCGTGCCAGCACTGTCCCGGTGGCAACGAGCACGCCGCCGGCTGCCGCCAGCCCGGCCGCCCACACGTCGCCGATCAGGATCGTGATGAGCACCGCTCCAGCCAGGGCCGCCATCAGCATCACAGAGGGCTCCCAGAACTCGAAGACGCCATCTCCAAGGAGTTGCGCCGTCGACACCGTCGTCAGCCAAGGGTGGAGAAGAAAGAGAGCGAGGATGGTCGGGAGAATTGCATGTGCAACGGACCGCCAGCGCCCCGGCCCGAACAGCGCCCACCCCACAAGCGCCAAGAAAGGAATGGGCGCGGCCAACGGAGCAAACGCGGCCATCAAACCTATGAGAAGCGTTGCCGTGGCGCCCCAGCCAAGCCGCTTCCTCCACGACGACGGCCACGGCGAGAGCAGCGCGGCCAAGGCCCACGGCGCGGCTGCCACGGCCAAGAGTCCAGGCCAATATCCCGCCGATGTGAGCCCAACCGCGGCGGGCCCAGCTGCGACGGCCGCACCTGCTGCATACCGGCTGAACGGAGCCGCCCCTAAGCGCCACAGCACTCGCGTAGTGCCGAAGAGCGCGGCCCCTACCGCAGCCACGGTGATGGCGGTCGTGGCTAGCGATGAAGAAAGCAGAAGCGCGTTCAGCAGCGCCGTCGCGGCCACGGCGGGATGGAGTGGTTGCGCCGAACCGAGGCCGGCCGGGTTCCAGCCGCCGGCCCAGGAGTCGAACGTTACTCCCGCACTGTCTGAAACCGGGAGCGTGAAGCCGACAACCGGTACTCCGTTGACGAGAATCGACCAGGTCGAGGCGATCAAGAACAGCGAACCGACTACGAGAGCTCCGATATAGGGAGGGCCGGCTAGTTGGCCTGCCTGAGCAGGATCAGCTGGAAGTACTTGGCGATCCTCTGCGCTCCGTCTGAGACGATTAGTTATCAAACCGCCGGTCTCTTGCAGCTCGACCGACCCTCGCACCTGGTAACGGAATTGCTCTTCATCCCCGACCGCCCTCGCTCGACGAAGCTTGCTCCGGGCAGATATGACGGATGGAAAGTGCACGAGATTCCAGATCCAGGCTCGTGCAAGGTCGACGAGACCCAGACGGCGATCGAAGAAGGTTCTTACTACAGAGGTTCCGAGCTCGACGAAGAACGCGGCGATCACGACCCAGGCGAGTGTCAGCAACGAGTAGTTCTTGAGCATGACCCTGACTCGGCCGGCCTGCTCTCTCCAACGAGGCACGCCGTCTCGGATCTCGCCGGCGTGAATCACCTCTGAAGAAGGAACGATTACGACTCTCCCCCCTGAAGCGCGAGCTCGCCAGCAGAGGTCGATCGCCGCCGCTTCGGGCGCCATGATCGGATCCGGGCCGCCGAGACCCTTCAGCAGGTCCCTTCTGGCAAGCAGCGAGACACCTGAGACGAACGAGACGTCCCGAACGATGTCGTGCTGGCCCTGATCGACCTCGTCCACCTCCAATCCCAGATACGGGTGAGCGAGAACGTCCGTAGCTGAACCAACCGATTCGAGCTGTCTCTGAGACCCGGGCTTGATGACCTTCGATCCCGCCACCGAGGCGTCTACGCGGGCAAGCTCGGCCGCCAGGGCCGCCAGAGCATCCGGCTGCGGCAGCGCGTCCTCATGAAGGAACCACACATGCGACACCTCGTCACCGATAGCGGCGATGACGTCGCTCTGTGTCGGAAGCCAGGCGGCGTCCCGCTCCTCCGCCAGGCGACGTGCCTCGTCCGGGCCTCCAACGACGTAGGTCGCGGCCAGCTCGTATCCTTGCGCGGCGAGCGCCTCGAGCGCCGCCGCGAGGTGCCGCCCGTCGACAGCTCGCAGAACGGCGGCCACCGTTAGCTCGGTTGGGGGCGCGTCAGAAGGACGCTGGATGACCGACATGTGGAACACATTGTGGGGTTGGCTGTGATTGAAGGCAATCTTCAGAAGCGCCGAATCGCGCTTCTGTCGGGCGGTGTCGGCGGTGCGAGATTGGCACGCGGCCTAGCCCAGATTCAGACCGTCGATCTGACCGTAGTGGTCAATGTGGGAGACGACGACGAGATCTACGGGCTCTGCATCTCGCCTGACCTCGACACGGTTCTCTACACACTGGCGGGAGCCGAAGGACCAGACGGATGGGGCGTCAGAGGCGATACGTTCCGGGTTCTAGACCGCCTGGCCGCCTTCGGAATCGACACGGAATTCCGAATAGGAGATCTCGACTTTGCCGTTCACCTCTGCCGCACAATGCAGCTCCGCAAGGGACTGACCCTGTCCGTCGTGACCGATCAGCTCAGGAAATCCTTCGGCGTCGGTACTGTGATTCTGCCCGCTTCCAACGAACCAATCCGCACCAAGGTCAAGACTGACGATGGCTGGCTGGCCTTCCAGGATTACTTCGTCGCCCGCCGACACCGGGACCGGGTCACAAACGTCCGCTTCGACGGGGCGGCCAAGGCCGCCGCGGCTCCGGGGGTCGAACATGCGATCAGGACTGCAGACCTCGTCGTCATCGGACCGTCCAACCCTCCCCTATCGATCTGGCCGGTGCTGGCAGTTCCCGATATCGCCCTCGCGGTCGAAGCTGCACCCCGAGTCATGGCTATCAGCCCGCTCTTCGGAGGAAAGGCGCTCAAGGGGCCCGCCGATCGCGTGCTGGAATCGCTCGGGTTCCCCCCCGGGAACGAAGGAGTGGCGGCCGCCTACGAGGACATTCTCTCGGACTTCGTGATCGATACCGATGACGCCGCCGATGCGGACCGGATCTCTAGCAACCGCCTCAGGGTCCATGTAGCCGATACACGGATCGCCGCGACCGAGCCGGCCGCTCGATTTGGGTCATGGCTGGCCGAGCTGGCGTGACGCTCGAAATCCTCCCGGTGCAGGGAATCAACGAGGTCGGGGAGGGCAGCGACATAGCCGCCGTGATTTCCGAGGCCCTGGCCGCGGCTGAGATCGAGCTCGAAGACGACGATATCCTCGTCGTCACCCACAAGATCGTCTCCAAGGCCGAGGGCGCGGTGGCGACGATCGACTCGGAAGCTTCCTATCGCCAGTTAGTTGAAACGGAAGCCGCGTCAATTCTGCGCCGCCGGGACGAGCTCACGATCGCGATCACGCGCCACGGATTCATCTGCGCCAACGCCGGTGTCGACCGCTCGAACATGCCGCCGGGAACCGCAGCCCTGCTACCCCGCGATCCGGATCGCTCCGCACGCCGGCTCCGGACGGCACTTGAACGTCGACACGGCGTCAGCCTGGCTGTTGTGATCACGGACACGTTCGGGCGACCCTGGCGCCGCGGGCTGGTCGATGTGGCGATCGGCGTATCCGGTCTGCCGGCCATACTCGACCTTCGTGGCACACCGGATACATTCGGGCGGTTGCTCGAGGCCGCCGAGATTGCGGTCGTCGACGAGATCGCGGCGGCAGCCGATCTCGTGATGGGCAAGGCCAGCGGTGTTCCAGCTGCGATCGTGCGAGGGCTGGAGCTGCCCGATGGCGAGGGATCCATACGGGAAGTGCTAAGACCCCCCTCGGAAGATCTCTTTCGTTAGTAGCTGATCGTTCGGCTTCGCCGCCCGGAGCTTCCGCATCGGGGGAACTCGCAGCTACTTCTCTTCCCGAAACCAATCCACCGTCTGCCGAATACCGTCGTCGAGGGTGGTCCAAGCCTTCCAGCCGAGATGGCGGGCCGCTCGCGACGGGTCCACTACGGAGCGCTGGAGGTCACCGGGTTTCGGCTCGTCGTACATCGGCGGCTGGCTGAACTTGCAGTGACGAGCAACCAGGTCGTACAAGTCAACGACCGAGGTTTCGACTCCCGTGCCAATGTTGAACAGGAGGCCGTCGCCCAGGTTCATAGCGCGGGCGAAAGCATCAACCACGTCGTCGATGAATACGTAGTCGCGGGTTTGGGTGCCATCGCCAAAGATGCTCGGACGTCGCCCATCCAACATCGCCCTGCTGAAGATCGCCACGACTCCGGCTTCGCCGTACGGGTCCTGTCTTGGTCCGTAGACGTTGGCGAGGGCCAACAGCACAAAGGAGATGTCGTAGGACGACTTATAGAAGCGGAAGTAGTCGGCCACGGCTCTCTTCGAGATCCCGTAGGGCGAATCGGGATGCTGCGCGTAGCCCTCTTGCGCCGGAAGCTTGCCGCCGTCGCCGTAGATTGCACCTCCCGAGGAAGCGAATACGACCCTGCTCGCTCCCGACCGACGCGCACCTTCCAGGACGTTGAGAGTGCCGAGCACATTGACGTCGGCGTCGTAAAGGGGATCTTCAACGGACGGCCGCACCCCGGCCTGCGCTGCCAGGTGGAACACGACCTCGGGCTCGAAACGCTCGAAAACCGTCCAGATCTTCTGTGAGCGAATGTCGAGCTGATGGAAGGAAAGACCGCCGTGCCGCCGTGCATTGGCAAGGTGGCTCATGTGACCCGTCGAGAGGTCGTCGATGACCAGAACTGAGAAGCCGTCGTCTACGAGTCGGTCAACCAGGTTCGATCCGATGAATCCGGCGCCACCGGTAACGATTGCCTTCACGCGGGAGGCCTAACGGTGATGGCCCGCTCCGAGAGAACCGCGCCGGGGGCCACCCTCAGGCCTCTGACCTCACATCCCTCACCCACGACAGCCTGCTCGCCGACGATCGACTCGTCGGTGACCTCTGCTCCCTCTCGGACCTCACCTCCCCAACCGATCACCGAATCTCTGACGACCGCGCTCGAGCGAATGACCGCACCGGGAAGCACCACCGATTCGCTCACGATCGCCCCTTCCTCCACCAGGGAGCCCTCCCCTGCCCAAACAAATCCGTCCACCCGGCCGGCGAGATCACCTGCGCCGTGAGCGAACTCGGGGGAGTAGACCCGGCAACGTCCCTCGGCGACGTAGCGGTGAGCC
>JBHICV010000009.1:0-33310 GCA_046759765.1 Acidimicrobiia bacterium | reverse complement strand
GCCCTCAACAGAAGCGCTGAAGTCTCCGGCACGATCGGCAGGCCCTGCGAACGCAGGTAGCGGGAGAAATGGATGAGGTTGGAAGTGAGAGCGTCCGCCATCTAACCGGCAGCCTCGAGCACCTGCTCGATGCCGGCGGCACGGACTCTCTCGATGTCCTCTTGATACTTGAGCACGACGCCGATCGTGTCGTCGGCAATGTCCGCGTTCAGGTGGGCGCGACCGAGCGCGTGGAGAGCCGCGGCCCAATCGAGCGTCTCGGCCACCCCGGGTGGCTTGAACAGGTTCATCTCGCGGAGCTGCTCCATGGCGCGGGCCAACTCGCCGGCCAAGCTCTCGGATATGCCCGGGACCTTGCGGGTCACGATGGCGACCTCGCGCTCGAAATCCGGGTAGTCGATCCAGTGATAGATACACCGACGCTTCAGGGCATCATGTATCTCGCGCGTGCGATTGGATGTGACCACGACGATCGGGGGGCGGGACGCGGTAATCGTGCCGATCTCGGGGATCGTCACCTGGAAGTCGGACAGCAGCTCCAGCAGGTAGGCCTCGAACTCCTCGTCTGCCCGGTCGATCTCGTCGATCAGAAGCACAGGCCTCCGGTCGTCGGAGGCGGCCTCAACCGCCTGCAGCAACGGCCGTGCCAGAAGAAATTCGCGGCTCATGATGTCGCTAACGTCGGCCGCGGCTCCCTCGCCGCGGGCCTCGATCAGGCGAATGGCCAGCATTTGGCGGGCGTAATCCCACTCGTACAGGGCGTGAGACACGTCGAGGCCTTCATAGCACTGGAGTCGGATGAGCTCCTCGCCAAGCGCCGCCGACAAGACCTTGGCGACCTCTGTCTTGCCCACCCCGGCTTCTCCCTCGAGGAAGAGAGGCCGGCCGAGCTCGAGCGACAGGAATACGGCCACGGCCAGGCCGCGGTCAGCCACATACCGCTGGGAGGCCAGCGCCTCGAGGGTCTCGTCCGGAGTCGCGAAAGTCACGAAGGGCGATGGTAGTGGGGCGGGTGGCTTCTCCGTTCTTGTGACGTTTACCCACCGCATAGGTGGATAGGCGTCACAAGAACCTGAGGCTCCGGTTTCTGTGACGTTTACCCACCGCATAGCCGGATAGGCGTCACCAAAACGAGAAACGCGAGTGCGGAGCCTCCCCCGAGGCCCCGCACCCTGTTGCGAGCAGCCTCTCAGCCCGCTCGCTCGATCGCCCGCTGTAAGGCCCTCTTGGTGAGCACCCCGGCCAAATGGACGCGGTACTCGCCCGAGGCATACACGTCGCCGATGGGGTCGGAGATCGCTTCCCCCACTGCGGCCGCGACCGCGGCGATTCCGTCCTCGGTTGCTGCGCCTCCTGTGAGGCCCGACGCATCGACGAGCTCAGGATTAGCAGTCGCGCCACCGATGGCGACACGGGCGTCGGAGATCGAACCCCCATCTTGGTGAACGACCGCCGCCACCCCCACGACGGCATATCCCGATGCCGGATGCTTGTGCTTGATATAGGCGCTGCCACTCCCGGAACCCAACGCCGGTACATGGACCGACGTGATGATCTCGTCTTCGGCAAGAGCTGTGGCGAAGAGTCCTCGGAAGAACTCCTCCCCAGATATCTCCCGAGCGCCGTCCTTTCCCTGCGCAGTGATCTTGGCACCAAGAGCCACTATCACCGTCGGGAAGTCGGCCGCGGGATCGGCATGAGCCAAACTGCCTCCTATCGTGCCGCGGTTCCGAACCGCGGGGTCACCGATCGTCGCGGCCGCATCCGAGAGGACCGCGCACTGGGTGGCAACCAGCTCCGAGTGCTCGATCTCGGCGTGGGTAGTCAGCCCGCCGATCTCGATATGACCGTTAGAGGCCGTGATAGCGGCCAGGCCAGGAATCCGTCCGACATCGACCAGCGCGGCCGGATTGGAAAGCCTGAGCTTCATGGCCGGAAGCAGGCTGTGCCCTCCGGCCAGGGCTCGTGCTCCATCCACCGACGAGAGCAGGTCAATTGCTTCCTCGAGCGTGTCGGGACGGTGGTAATCGAACGCCGTCGGTTGCATCACGCACCTCCTTCCGCGATCGCTCGCCAGACTCGCTCCGGTGTGAACGGCATGTCCAGACTCTCCACGCCAAGTGGAGCCAGAGCATCTATGACCGCGTTGTAGGCGGTCGCGGTCGAGGCAATCGTGCCGGTCTCACCGACCCCCTTGACCCCTAATGGGTTCACAGGAGAGGGCGTCTCGGTCTTGTCCACCTCGAAGTCCGGCAGGAAGTGAGCCTTCGGGACTGCGTAGTCCATCATCGATCCGGTCACCAGGTTGCCGTCGTCGTCGTAGACGGCGCCTTCCCAGAACACCTGGCCAACTCCCTGAGTGACACCGCCGTGGACCTGGCCGTCGACGATCATCGGGTTGATGATCCGCCCGCAGTCATCCACTGCGACGTAGCGCAGCAAGTCAATCTCGCCCGTCTCCGCGTCGACCTCCACGACCGCGATATGGGTCCCGAAGGGATAGACGAAGTTGGCGGGGTCGAAGAACGAGGACGCCTCCAGACCAGGATCCACGCCTTCCGGCATGTCCCAAGCCACGTTCGCCATGACGGCGATCTCCTGGATGGTCTTGGCCTGATCGGGCGAGCCCTTCACGAAGAACTTGCCGTCCTCGAACTCGATGTCCTCCGGTGAGGCCTCGAGCAGATGCGCGGCGATCTTGGCGCCTTTGTCCTTGATCTTCTCGATTGCACCCGAGATCGCTCCACTGGCGACGGCCGTGGTGCGGCTGCCGTACGTGCCCCAGCCCATCGGCGTGCGCTCGGTATCGCCGTAAACGACCTCGACGTCCTCGACCGGCATGCCCAGCTCATCGGCCACGATTTGAGCGAAGGTCGTCTCCTCGCCTTGGCCGTGCGGGTTGACACCCACCATCAGCTTCACCTTGCCGGAGGCAAGCACGCGAAGGATCGCTCCCTCCCAGAGGCCGCCTCCGAAGCCGACGGCTCCGGCGACTTGAGAGGGTCCCAGACCGCAGATCTCGACATAGGTCGTGACCCCGATTCCGAGGTACCGGCCTTCCTTCCTCAGCTCGGCCTGCCGAGCACGAAGGTCGTCGTACCCGGCCATTTCCAGAGCCTTGTCCAGAGCCGCCTCGTAGTTGCCAGAGTCATACGTGATCCCGCTCGCTACCTCATGCCCGTCCGTGAATGGAGGAATGAGATTGTTGCGGCGGAACTCCACCGGATCCATGTCCAGTTTCTTCGCCATCAGGTCGACGAGCCGCTCGACGATCAGCGTGGCCTCCGGACGACCCGCGCCTCGGTAAGCATCGACCGGGGTCGTGTTGGTGAACATCGCGTAGACCTCTTCCTTGAGGTTCGGGATGTCGTACGCCCCGGACAACATGAGCCCGTGGAGGATCGTCGGCACGCCCGGTGCGGCCGTCGACATGTAGCCGCCCATGTTTGCCCAGACAGTGCCCCGGATGGCAGTGATCTTGCCGTCTTTGGTAGCCGCCATCTCGATCTCCTGGACGTGGTCGCGCCCGTGGATCGTCGCCTGATAGTTCTCCGAGCGGGTCTCGGTCCACTTGACCGGCCGGCCTAGTTGTCTGGCCGCGAAGATCACGATCGAGTCTTCCGGATAATGCGGGATCTTGCTCCCGAAGCCACCGCCGATGTCCTTCGAGATGACCCTGATCTTGTGCTCCGGGATTCCGGTGTCCAGCGACAGCAGGTACCGGGCGATATGTGGGTTCTGCGACGTCACATAGAGCGTCACCTCCCCCATCGCCGAGTCCCACTGTGCCAGTGCCGAGCGCGGCTCCATGGCGTTGGGTATCAGCCGCTGGTTGATCAGCCGCTCCGAGACGGTCACGTCCGCCTCTTCGAAGGCAGAGTCCACGTCGCCACCGGACATCACCCAGTGCATGCCGATGTTGTTGGGGACGTCGTCGTGTACCAGCGGAGCGCCGTCTTGTGCGGCCTCCCACGCATTGGTGACTACCTCGAGAGGCTCGTAGTCGACCTCCACGGCAGCTGCCGCGTCTCGTGCTTGGGCTTCCGTCTCGGCAACGACAACGGCAACAGCGTCACCGACATAGCGGACCCGATCGATTGCCACGGGTGGGTGGTCCGGAGCTACACAGCCCGACATGGGCACGATCCAGGCACACGGAATACCGCTGTGCCCGAACGCCGATAGGTCGTCGCCCGTGTAGACGCCAACCACTCCCGGCATGGCCTTGGCCTGCGCTACATCCACACTCCGGATCCGAGCATGGGCCAGTAGCGAACGAACCACAACCAGGTGTGCGGTTCCTGGCAGCGTCACGTCGTCCGTGAAGCGGGCTTGGCCCGTGATCAGGCGAGGGTCCTCGAGGCGTTGGACAGCTTCTCCAAAAGCTTTCGTCGTCATGTGCGCCTCCTCATCCAGTCATCTCGCCCGCGGCCTGTTGCACGGCCTTGACGATGTTGTGGTAGCCCGTGCAGCGGCACAGGTTGCCTTCGAGTGCTTCTCGGATCTCTCCGGAGGACAGGCCTCCGTTCGATTGGGCGATGGGAATTGCGGCCATGATCATTCCCGGCGTGCAGAAGCCGCACTGAAGACCGTGCGTCTCAGTGAAGGCCCTCTGCATCGGATGGAGCTCGCCGTCCTTGGCCAGCCCCTCAATCGTGGTGACGTCGCCCCCATCGGCCTGGACGGCGAGAACGGTGCAAGACTTGACCGCCTTGCCGTCGAGGTGAACCGTGCACGATCCACACTGGCTGGTATCGCAACCAACGTTGGTGCCGGTGAGACCCAGATCCTCGCGGAGAAACTCGACGAGGAGCTGCCGGGGTTCGACATCTGCCGCTACCCGCTGCCCGTTGACTGTTACTCCAATCTCCATGCGGGTACCTTTCTGCAGACGATCGCGCACGTCGAACCTAGTGAACCGCCACGGTCCGTGACGGCCCAGGCGACAGTTAATTCGCGACCCCTGACCGCTAGCCTCCGCTCGGCGTGAACGACGACCTCAAAGCCGCGGTTGATGAGCTAACCGGCTGGACCCGATCAACCCTCGAAGATCTCATTCGCATACCCTCCGTGAGCAGGGCCGGCTTCGACGCTGACCCCGTCCGGCGGTCAGCTCTAGCAGCCGCCGATCTCTTGCAGGACGTGGGAATGCAAGACGCGCGGCTACTCGAGATGGACGGCGCCCATCCCGCCGTCTTCGGCGAGATACCGGCTGCGCCCGGAGCACCTACCGTGCTTCTTTACGCCCATCACGACGTTCAGCCACCGGGGCCATCGTCTGAATGGGACTCGCCGCCATTCGAGCCTCAGGAGCGGAACGGAAGGCTCTACGGGCGCGGTTCGTCTGATGACAAAAGCGGAGTCGTCATGCACCTCACTGCCTTACGTGCCCACCGGGGTCGCCCGCCCGTCGGCGTCAAGGTATTTCTCGAGGGAGAAGAGGAGTCCGGCTCGGAGCACCTTCCACAGTTCCTGGAGGTCTACGGCTCACTGTTAACGGCCGACGCGATCGTGATCGCCGATGCCGGTAACTGGAAAGTCGGCCGGCCGACCTTCACCACGTCGCTGAGGGGATTGATCGACTGCGAGGTCGAGGTACGTGTCCTAGAGGCTGCGGTCCACTCAGGTCAGTTTGGCGGGCCCCTCCCCGACGCTTTGACGTCGCTCGCGCGCATTCTGGCGAGCTTGCACCAGGCAGACGGGCGGCCGGCGGTACCCGGCCTGGTCAGCTACGAGGAATCGGGGCTCGAATACTCCAACGATGAACTTCGCAGCCAAGCCGGCGTCGTGGATGGCGTTGAGCTGATCGGGAGAGGACCGCTGACGTCTCGGCTGTGGTCCCAGCCGGCCATCTCGGTGCTGGCCATCGACGCCCCGCCTGTCGATGAGGCGATCAACCAACTGGTGCCGGTCGCCCGAGCCAAAGTGAGCGTGCGGCTGGCTCCCGGCGATGACCCGACCAGGGCCATCAACTCGCTCGTCCACCATCTGGAAGGGGCTGCGCCCTGGGGCGTACAGGTGACGGTCACGCCCGGCTCGAAGGGCAAACCCTTCCGGCTGGATACGGCTGGACCGGCCTACGACGCCTACCGCCGGGCTTTTCAGGAGGCTTGGAGCACGGACGCGGTAGAGATGGGCGTGGGCGGATCCATTCCATTCGTGTCGGCCCTCGCAGAGTTGTATCCGGAAGCCAGCATCCTGTTAGTCGGGTCTGCCGATCCATCCAGCCGGGCACATGGCCCAAATGAGAGCGTCGACCTCGGGGATCTACAGCGGAGTTGCCTGGCCGAGGCAATCGCCCTTCGTCTACTCGCCAACGAAGGGCAATAGTGGATAACCGGCTCGACTCGGACGAAATGGTCGTTGCTCTGACGCCCCCTCAGTTGGCGATAGCCGGCCTCATCGCGATGCTGTTCGTCGTCCTCGTCGTGCTACGCAGGCGGCTCCAACGCCGAAACTGACCAGACGACTACGAGAGTCCGCTGAAGCCCAATTGGCGCAGCGCCTCATATAGCACTACCGCCACGGAGTTGGACAGGTTGAGGCTCCGGCTCTTGGGGCCCATCGGAATCCTGACCACTTCGTCGACGAGGGTCGAAGAGAGTACGTCGGGATCGAGTCCGGTGGACTCCTTCCCAAAGAGCAGCGCGTCGCCCGTCTCGAACCGGTGATCCGAGTAAACGGCCGGCGCTCTTGTCGAGCAGGCCACCACGTGGTTCGGGGCCACCCCTTCGACGAAAGCCTCCAAGGTGGGGTGCGTCGTTACGTCCGCCCACTCCCGATAGTCGAGACCGGCGCGGCGAAGCCGGCGGTCATCCAGATCAAACGCCAGCGGCTCGATCAGATGCAGCCTGGTGCCCGTGTTGGCACACAGCCGCATCACGTTGCCGGTGTTGGGAGGTATCTCCGGCTCATGAAGGGCTACGTGGAGCATCAGCACTTAGAAGGGTGACCGAAACCTACCGATCATTTCTAAGCCGAGCACCTGGCCGGAATGTGCCACTTCAAGCCGGTGGGCCGGCGCCAGGCGTCGTGCGGATCACCCGTTGGCCAGCCACGTGCAAAGGGGCCGGCGTCTAAGTCGACAGGACCGTTGCGGTGGGGTTGTGCACGACACAGGCGCCACATCGCGGCCACGGCCAGTCTCGTCGGATCGCCCACTCAGCCACGGCCAAGAACACGAACCCGAGCAGGATCCCCCCGACGACGTCTGAGGGCCAGTGGGCCGACAGAAGGACGCGGCTGGTACCGACGGCCAGGACTATCGCCACCATGGCAACCATGGCTGTCGCCCACACCCAACGTCGTCGGGTCATCACATACAGCAGCGCCGGCACGAGTCCCCACCAGGCCATGGCGGCTACCACGTGGCCGCTCGGAAACGAGGCCCCAAATCCCACGTCGGCCGGCCGCGGTCGGGCTACGAGGAACTTTAGGAATAGCTCCACTGCCAAGGCAGTCACGGCAGTGGCCAGCAGCAGGACGGCGAGCTGCCTGCAGTGGCGCCAAACGAGAATCGAGCCGGCGAGGGTCAGCGGCCACAGCACGTAGCGGGAACCCAGCGAGCCAACCGACTCCATGACATCCACGCTGACCAACGCACCGACGTCGAGAATGGCCTTACGAATGGGCTGATCGAAGAACAACAGCTGGCTGTGAGCCACGGTGGCCAGGATTCCCAGCAGCAGGAACACGATCGCGACAATGGCGCCGGTGGTAATCGACATCGCCGCCACCGGTGGTCGCACTGTCCGCGAGGTTGCCATCACAAGCCGCTCTTGTTTTCCCGTTAGCTCTGACGGGTGAGCGGGGTCGATACGAACAACGGCCACGCACGAGCGGGCAGATGGTCGACCCGACGCACGTATCGGTGCGCGGCGTAGACCATCCCACTGAAGCTGAGCAGCAGTCCGATGGCGACCAACGCTTTCAAATCTGTCGAAGCGGTCAGCGTGAACCTGGTGGTCACCAAAATGCCAACGGTCCCCACCACCCATGGGAGCCATCTAGGGGCGGCGAGCGCCACCGTGATTCCTACGAAGGCGAAGAACATGATGGCTAGAACGCTGATCGCCCATATCCAAGCCTTTCCTTCGATGTAACCGCCGGGGTTGAAGTAGTTCCAAGTAGCGCCCGGAATCAGCCACGCCACCAATCCCAGGGCGGCGAACGTCACCACCACATAGATCCAGCTTCTCCGCATCCCGCCGGGCTCGGCGAGGCTCGTCCCCGGGCCACCCACGACATCGGTCCCGGCAGCTCTGGCCGTCAGCTCGACTCGCCGCTCCGCCAACTGCTGGCCACCGGCGCGACGGTACACATCCGACAGAAGCAGGCCAAGGGAGAGGAGTAGACCGGTGCCCATCGCGCCGGGGACGAAGACATGAAGGCGGTCTTCTTCGAGGTCCTCGAGGGCCCAGTGGCGCCTGGCCGGAATCATGCCGCCTCCGCCTCCTCCTTCTCCTTATCGGTGATAGTCACGGTTCCTGCTGTGCCATCGACGGTGACGATGTAGTCGCCGCCACCGAGACGGTCCACGATTCCTGGCACGTTGAGGACGGCCGGCAGGCCCAGCTCGCGCGCCACGATGGCGGCGTGCGAAAGCGGGCCGCCCTCCTCGACCACGATTGCACCCGCAGTAAGGAACAGCGGGGTCCATGAAGGGTCCGTGGTTCTCGCCACCAACACGTCGTCACGAGCCAAAGGTTGCGTTGGATCACGCACCACCATGGCCCGGCCTCGGTGCAATCCGGGGCTGCCGGCCCACCCCTGGAAGGAGTCACCTGTCGCTTGGCTCCGTTGAACCAACGATGGACGTTCCACAAAGATGGTCGGCAGTTCGCCTTCGGCCTCGGCTTGTGAGAACTGGCGCCGGCGCCGAGAGATCATCTCATTGGGAGGCCAAGAGCCCGCGAGTGCCTCATCTAGTTCAGAGGAGGCAAGAAAAGCCAGATCTTCGGCAGCATCCAGCGCGCCCCGATCCACTAACCGACGCCCAGCCTCGAGGTGGACTCGTCGGACCTCGCCGCCCAAGCGAAGCACAGCCGATTTGGCCCGCTCACGACGGTCGAGGAATTGGACCGCATCGGCGACCATCCGTCGCAGCATTCGCTTGCGGACGTCGACGATTTGTCCTGTGAAAACCCGTGTCGTACGCCAGCGCCAGTTTCGAGTGAGCGTCTCCTCGAGCTCGCCGAGGGCGGCGGCGCGATCAGCCGACGTCGCGGTTGCGGGCGTTCCCTCCTTGCCGACCTCGATGGCCTGACGCATCACCTGCCAAGCGAGTGTCTCACTCTCCCCCCACATCGGTCCTCCGAACACGGCCGCCGATCCGGCGAGGCGCAGGAGCCCGTCGAAGTGATTCACGAACTCTCTTCCCTCTTCGGTCTGTGACAGACGCCGACGGATCTCGGCGGGAGTGGCTTCTGCCAGGAGGATGACCGAGAGGGTTGTGTCGCTGAGCGCGGATGCAACCACATCGCACACACCCAGGACGAGCCTCCCTCCGCACGCATCGATCCCACCCGTGGTGAGACGCTGAGCCCAGAGGCCGATCTCATCGCCCGGGACCCGGTTCTCCAGGAACAGCTCAATTCCTCTATAGGCGGCAGCGGCGGCGGCGGCCACGGCAACCTCTGCGGCGATGGTCCGGCCACCGAGATTCAGGAGGCGATGACGATAAGAGATTAGCTCTTCGTCGGACATCGCTCCGGGGTCCACGCGCGTGGCTACAACGTGGTCCACGGCGGCGATAGCTATCTCCGCCTCACGAGCAAACCGGCTCCGAGCACGGATCTCCCTCGCTCCCTGCAGCATCGATCGGATTCCGCCGGCGAATCCGCTCGACCGTCCTTCGACGACGTTCGTAGCGGGGTCGGAGATGACCCGGCCGAAGTACTGACGTTCCAGCTCCTCACTCGAGCCCCCCGGAAGCTGCGCCGCAGCCACCTTGAGGAGATCGAGGTTCAACGCCGCTCGCCCTCGGAATCGGGCGATCATTCCCTGGGCGTCGACCAGTTGGTCGGGGAGGGCCCCGAGTCCATCGAACAGCCGACGGAAGGCTTCTTCGAGCAGAGTTCCGTTGATGGTCCACAACAGCGGCGGCAACTGCCCGGGAACCATTTCGGCGATGCCCGCGGTCGTGTATGTGCACGCTTGCATCGGGTCGGTGTCGAATCCATCGTCACTGCCCACTTCAGCTGGGGCGGTGGTGATGGGTCGGGCTTGAACCAGGTAGAGCTCGTTGCCGTCGTAGGCCCACTCGATGTCCTGGGGGTGATCGAACTTGTTTTCGACCAGTAAAGCCAGGTCGACGACCTGCTCGTACACGGGATGGGCATCTTCGAGCTCGACCCGCGGACCCATACGAGGAACTACGTAGGCCTGGGGGGTCACCTCGCCGGAGACCAGCTGCTCGGCCAGACCTTCAACCGACTCGAGTCGCACTGCACCGTTCTCGCCACCCGGATCTACGGTGAAGATCACACCGGCGAGCTCCGCTTCCACCAGTCGCATGATCACCACGGCCATGGCCAGGTCTGTTTCGTCGATGCGGCGGAAGCGGCGGTAGGACCGGGGGCCTGGCAGCCATAGCGAAGCCCAGACCTGCCTTACGGCCTCCAACGCTTGATCCTCACTGTCGATTTCGAGGAATGATCGGTACTGACCGGCGAACGACGCCGAGGCCGTGTCCTCGGCCGTTGCAGAGGAGCGGACCGCGAGCCGACCGGAATCGCCTACTTGGTCGGCCAATCTGCGGATCTCGTCTCTCAATGATGATGGCATCGGCGCCTCGAGGAACGCCTCATCGGCGCGATCAGCGAAGGCCTGGTACTGGTCCGGATCGGGCAGCGGCGCGGAACGCAGATCCTCAAGGAAACGGCCTAATCCGGATTCGGCGACAAATGCCCGGTACCCGGCCGTCGTAACGGCACCCGTTAGGGGCACCGGCATGCCGATTCCGATCAGTCGATCCAGGGAGGCTGCCTTCCCGCCGACCAGCGCATCGTCGAGTCCGGTTCCCTCGAGAACGACGACCCGCGGCGATGTCAAGGTTGCCGGCCTTCGGTGTCCGGCTCCTCGACTGATAAGAGCCCGGCGCGGTAGACCGCCACCGCCCGGTCGGCGATCTGGTCCATGGGTTCGCCCGTCACACCTGCCCTGCTCTCGATCCAGCGAACGAGGTCCGCCCGCAGGGCGATTGCGGGTCTCCTCTCCGAAAGACGTGCGAGCACGGTGACTTGGAGGATCAGGGCGAGACCGAGCACGGCCACGACGTCCCAGTTGCCGCTCAACGCGGAGTCGATGGCTGCGATGAGCGTGACCGCTACCGCGGCCAGGAGGAGGCCTCTGCTGAGTCGGAGTCCGCTCATTTTCTTCTTGGTTGTCGGCACTAAGCAGAACACGGTTCTCACCCCGACTGTTCCGTGCGGCCCGACCGGCTGGCTACTTCCAGACGGCGCCGGCACGACTGGATCGTCCTTAGGCAGCCTCGTCAGAGCCGGCGTCGTCTAGTCGATGAGCATTCGGGGCTGAGGGATGCCCCGTGCGAATCCCATGTCGCGACCGCGGACAGGCCGGTCGCCCGTAACGGAGCCTGATTTAGTCGCAGAGCCCGGCCCTGAGGCTCTCCGGCCCGCGCTTCAGAACAGCTTCAGCGCCGTCGACTCTGCCTCTCGCAATTCGTCGTAGTCCACTTCGACCCATCCGAGATTGCGATCCTCGGCCAGTGTTCTCGCCTGAGGTCTCACCTGCTGAGCGACGAGCAGACCCCTCACTGGTGAGAGACGATCATCCCGATTCAGGAACGCAACGTACCTACCCAGCTGCTCAACGGCGTCTATTTCACCGCGTCTCTTTATCTCCACCGCCACGGTCGTACCGGAGTTGTCCCGACAGAGCAGATCCACCGGGCCGATAGCGGTTGGAAACTCACGACGGATGAGAGTGAGTCCGTCTTCGATCATGCCGGGGCGCACGGCAAGCAGCTGCTGCAGCTCCGACTCGACACCATCCTTCTCCAACCCCGGCTCCTCCCCCATCGCAGTCACCGTATCCAGGTGAACGTCGAGGAAGTCGATAACCAGCTGTTCCCCCTTGGAGTTCGTAACCACCCACCGGTTGTCCTGCTCGACCAGGTGGTTCGGCGCGCTCATCCAATTCAGCGAAGAAGCGCCTTGGTCCGAGTGGATGACAACCGTCCCGTCAGCCTTGACCAGGATGAGCCGGGTGGCTTCGGGCAAGTGTGTATCAAGCCGACCGGAGTAGTCGACGGTGCAGTCAGCGACGATCACTCGCATACTGGTCAGAGACTATGTGTCACAAGCCGTTTTACCGATTCGCACCATGCTTCGAGGCAGCGGCAACGAGTACGTCCATGCTCACCTCCCGGCCTTACCCACCACTCTCGCGCACAGTAAAGGCGGTTGGCCATCGTTGCGGGCCCACAGGCCACACCGCCTAGCGCAGTAGCTCGACGATCTGGGATTCTGCGAAGATTCCGCCCGGGTGCATCCCGAACGCTCCATAGACCTCAGGCGGTACAGATATGTCGGCCAGAAACAGTCGACCGACCTGAGGTGCTGCGCGCAATCCCACCTTCGGTAGAGCCAGGGTCAGCGTCGCGTCGGCTTGGACGCTGGGGGTGGCTGCCTCGCCCGTTGTCACGTCGAGCCCGCTGGGAGTGTCGAGTGAAAGCACCTTCGACACTGAAGAGTTAGCCCACTCGATCAGCTCGGCCGTCCTCCCCCGAGGGTCTCCTCTGAGGCTGTAACCGATCAGCGCATCGATGATCAGTGATCCGTTAGAGGGTTGCTCGGCAACCGAGACTCCCATCCTCTTCAGAATCGCCAACTGGTGCCCGGGGGTACCGTCTAGTTCGCTCCGGGACAAGACCACTGTTGTCGACACCCCTCGATTGATCAGATGACGGGCGGCGACCAGGCCCCCGCCGCCGTTGCCACCGGTCCCGGCCAGCACCGTCACAGCCGTGGGTCGATAAAGGCCGACTGCCAGCTCGGCGAGGCTTCTACCCGCGTTCTCCATCATCTGCGGCAACTCGATCCGAAGATCCTCGATCATCACCCGATCGACCTCCCGCATCTGGTCGGCGGTAAGGGCTGGGACACGATCGAATGGAATTGACGGCCACTCCGGCACCCTCGCGACGATACATGCCCCGGCTCCCACAGCTACTGGGCTAAGCAGCAAAGCCTGGAGTTAATGCCACCTAGGCCGTAGCCTGCTCCCGGGTCGACCCGGAGCCGGGATGGAGCCTTTCCTCGAGGGGATTTTCGTCGGGCTGGGGATAGCCGTACCCGTCGGGGTCCTGTCTCTGCTCGTCATGGATCTCGGCGTGCGCAGGGGTTTCACGCCCGCGATGGCCGCCGGGACGGGCGTTTCTACCTCGTATCTGATCTACGCCATTGTTCCGGCGGTTATTGCCAGCGTGGCCAGCTCTTTCGTCGTGGATAACTCTGATCTGCTGCTGCTGATCGGCGGCCTCATCCTCGTCACCTATGGGCTGGTGGGCCTTTACCGATTTCGGACCCGGACCGAACCCGAGGAGAGGCCTGAGGATCGCTCCATCATCGGCACCTATTTCGTGTTCGTCGGCGTCGCGCTGTCACAGGCCGGGCCGCTCGTCTACTTCTCTGCCGCCATCTTGGGCCGGGCCGGAGAGCTGATCACCTCAGGCGGAGACAAGATCTCATACCTGTTTGGGATCATCGCGGCGGCCCTGGTCTGGAATGCGGTGCTGGCGGCATACTCGGGCTCAACCAACCACTACCTTCCGGCCGGCGGTCGCGTGCTGACCAGGCTCGTCGGAAGCCTCATCGTGCTCCTTCTGGGAATGAGGTTCGTTCTCGACGTCTTCTGAGACCGTTTTGGTGACGCTAACTCACCTATACCGTGTATAGGCGTCACCAAAACCCTTCAGCTCCCCCGTTTCTCTGCCACCCAGCGCAGGAACCTCTCGGTCTCCCACGTGTTGGCCACCTTCTCCTTGGCGACCCATCCCCGCTGTGCGATCAGAACGCCCCAGCGGATGTGGGCTAGCTCCCGGATGCGATGGGAGTCGGTGTCGATGACAAAGTTGATGTCTCTGTCGGCGGCCTGGCGCAGAACCTCCGGCGAGGCATCCAGCCGATCCAAGTGAGAGTTGATCTCGATGGCGGTTCCCGTCAGCTCGGCTCCTTCGAAGACGGCATCTATATCCAGCTCGATGCCCGGCCGCTTGCCGATTCTCCGGCCCTGGAGGTGGCCGATGACGTTGACCGCGGGATTTTGCATGGCGGTGAGGATCCGGACCGTCTGCTGAGTCACGTCCAAGTCGAATTGCGAGTGCACGCTCGCGACGCAGTAGTCGAAGCCCAGCAAGAATTCTTGGTCGTAATCCAGGGATCCGTCCGGCCCGATGTTCAGCTCACAGCCATGCAGCAGCACGAGATCCGGATAGTCCTCCTGAAGCCGGTGGATCCTCTCGCGCTCTTCGATCATCTCCTCCCGGCTGACGCCGTTGATCGCCAGATCCTCCCCGTGGTCAGTGATCGCCATATAGCTGAGCCCACGTTCAGAGGCGGCCGCCACCATCTCTTCGAGGGTGTCGTCCGCGTCTCTCGAAAGCGACGAGTGCACATGCAGGTCGCCTCGGATGTCCTCGACGTACGGAACCTCGACGAGAGTGCCGGCGATCGCAGCCTCGATCTCACCCGAGTCCTCTCGCATTGGCGGTGGTATCCAGGGCAGTCTCAGAGCGGAGTAGATGTCCTCCTCGGTCTCCGAGGCAATCACCCGGTCCCCTTCGGCCTCCAACAGCCCGTACTCATTGAGCAGCCAGTCGTTCTGCTGGGCGATCTGGCGGAGCCGGATGTTGTGGTCGCGTGAGCCCGTGAAGTAGACGAGGGCCGCTCCGAGCTGCTCGGGCTCGACCACACGCACATCGACCTGGAGACCTTGCTGGGTCAGTACGGATGTCTTGGTCTCGCCGTGGGCGATCACCTCCTTCACTGAAGGAAGCTCGATGAAGTCGTCCATCACCCGTTGGGGTTCCTGAGACGAAACAACAATGTCGAGATCGGCAATCGTCTCGCGCATGCGGCGGAGGCTCCCGCAGGCGATGGCTCGTTGAACGAAATCGCGGCTTTCGAGTTCAACCACCAACCTTGTCGCCAACAGCATCCCGTCGATGATGGGCGTCCGTCGCTCTTTGCCTGTCATCCCCAGACGCTCGAGGGCGACGGCCAGCTTCTCCTCGGTCTTGGCGCCCAGTCCGGGAAGCTCGCGCACCGCTTGCCTCTCGACCGCGGCGCGTAGATCCTCGACGGTCTCGACGCCGAGTTCTTCCCTCAACAGGGCTCCCGTCTTGGGACCGATCCCTGGGATTCGCACGATCTCAAGGAACTCGGGTGGATAACGCTGGCGGAGCTCCTCGAGCTTGGCGATCGAGCCCGTGTCTCGGAATTCACCTATTTTCTCGGCCGTGCTGGCCCCGATTCCCTTCTGTGCGACCAATTCGTTCTTTGACATTTCGACGGCAGGAGCAGGCAGAGCTTCGATTGTGCGGGCCGCGGCGTCATAGGCTCTGGCACGGAACGACTGCGGGTTGCCGTCCTCGAGGCGCGTGAGGAGGGCGAGATCGTGAAACAGCGCGCCTACTTCGGCATTGGAGACGGACACAGGTGGAATGTACCGTTGCTGACGTAGCGCCCGGGCGAGACCGTAAGGAGGTAGAAGGGTGAGGTTGGCTGTCGGCACTATGAAGGGAGCCTTCGTTCTCTCCTCCGATGACCGCCAGACCTGGGCCTTCGAGGGCCCTATATTCAAAGGGTGGATCGTGTCGGCGTTCGGGCAGGCGTTGGACGAGAGCTATCTGACTGCCACCGCCAGCAGTTGGTACGGAGCGGCGATTCACAGGAGCAAGGACTTTGTGGACTGGGCCCAGATCGTCGAAGGGCCTTCATACACCGAGTCGCAGGATCGCAAGCTGACCCAGATTTGGCGGATCATCCAAGACGGCACGCTTTATGCCGGAGTCGACGAAGCGGGCCTCTTCTCGTCGCCCGATGGCGAAACCTGGACGCCGATCGAAGGGCTGAACGAACACGAGACCAGACCTGGCTGGTCTCCGGGTGCCGGAGGGCTGTGCGCCCACGCCATCATCACGGACCCATCCTCGGGACGGCTTTGGTGCGGAATCTCGGCCGTAGGCGTCTTCCGATCCGACGACGGTGCGGCCAGCTGGGTACCCAGGAACGAGGGAGTGCCGAAGACGCAAGACAACGAGGAGTTCGGAGATATCGGCTTCTGTGTTCACGCGCTGGTTGCCGATCCGGACAACGCCGATCGGATCTGGCGGCAGGACCATCAGGGAGTGTTCCGCACGGAGGACAGCGGTGACACATGGGAGCGGATCGAGGAAGGCCTTCCGGCCGGATTCGGGTTCGCACTCGCCTTGGACGAGCCGACACGGAGCCTTTTCGTCATCCCGATGGAGAGCGACGAGTACCGGCTACCCGTGGACGGAAAGTTGCGTGTCTACAGGAGCCGAGACGACGGCGACTCGTGGCAGACGAGCGACCAGGGACTGCCGGAGGACATCCGGTACACCGGCGTGCTGCGGGGAGCTATCTCGGCGGATGGGGATGGCGGCGTCTTCTTTGGCACTACCTCGGGGACACTCCACTACACCGCGGACGCCGGCGAGAGCTGGAACAACCTGCCGTACGTCTTGCCCCGCATCCTCGCCGTCGAGGCTTTCCCGGACTGAACGTGGCCGACGTTTCCGTCGAGCTTCCCAGCATGCTGGCGAACCTGGTCAAGAGCGAGCGCTCGGTAGATGTCCAAGCGGAGACAGTCGGCGGCGCGCTTGAGGCGCTTTTCGCGTTCCATCCCGAGCTAAGGGTCCACATCTACGACGAGAAACGCGAAATCCGCCAACACGTGACCTGTTTCCACAACAACGCCATCGTTCGTGACGGCGGCATGGACTGGCCTGTGGCAGACGGCGACACGGTCACGATCCTGCAGGCCGTGTCGGGGGGAAGCAACGCGTTTCTGTCAATCTGAGCCGCACTTTCCGCGGCTGAGAGTGACAAGAACGCTCCCTGGTTAGTCGACCAGCTCGGGTGAGGAGCGCTTGGTCGGAAGCCGGAGGATGTAGACGATCAAGCCAACGGCCAGCAAAACGAGAAGCACCCGCACGGGCGTCGAGTCGATGGCAAGTCCCACCGTGATGCCGAACGTGACGGCAATCGCCGCAACTGCCACACCCTTCGCACGGGGTGAGAATCCGCGCCCGGCTCTCCAGTCGCGCACGATCCCGCCGAAGACACGATGATTCAGCAGCCACGTTTCGAACCGCTCTGAGGAGCGGCTGAAGAAGAAGGCGGCCAGGAGAATCGGTCCGGTAGTCGGAATGAGGGGCAAGACCGTCCCCGCCAGGCCCAGGCCGAGGAAGAAGATCCCGAGGGCCAGATAGACGGTTCTGACCGCGCGGCTCCGGGCCAGCTGCATGAGCTCCACCCTACGTAGAGGCCATTCCAACAGCGAGTCGAAACATGGCCACCAAGAACGGTGTGCGTCTTGGTGTGGACGGCCACTAACTACGCTTTCGCCGGCATGCCTGAAGAGCGAATCCACAGCACGTGGCTTAACTCCGATGCCTTCGTACCCAGGCGTTTTCTCCGGCCGGCCCTGCGATTCACTCAGATCGAAGCCGCTTCCGGGGTCGTTCTGCTCGCCGCGGCCATCATCGCCTTGGTGTGGGCCAATCTCGACCCGGAGAGTTACCAGAGCTTCTGGAACACCGAAGTCTCGCTCGAGCTGGGGCCGCTACACGTCTCCGAGAATCTCAAAGGCGTCGTCAACGACGGTCTGATGACGCTCTTTTTCTTCGTCGTCGGGCTGGAAATCAAACGCGAACTCGCCATCGGTGAGCTCCGTGACCCTCGTGCCGCGGCCCTCCCCGTCCTAGCCGCCGTCGGGGGAATGCTCGTGCCGGCTGCCATCTACCTGGCCTTCAACGCGGGCACCGGTGAAGCGGCCCGTGGCTGGGCAATCCCGAGCGCCACCGACATCGCCTTCGCGGTAGGGGTGGTCACCCTTCTGGGAAACCGAGTTCCGACGGGAGCCAAGCTCTTCTTGCTCACGCTGGCGGTGGCAGACGACATCGGCGGAGTAACGATTATCGCCGTCTTCTACTCGAGTGACGTGAATCTCGCCTGGCTCGTGGCCGCGGTGGCGGGGCTGATTGTTATCTGGACGGCCGGCCGAAGCCGGATCCGGTCATTCGCCTTCTATGTGCCAATGGGGTTCTTCGTGTGGTTCGCGACGCTCGAGAGTGGGATCGAGGCCGCACTGGCCGGCGTCGCACTCGGATTGCTTGCCCCTGCGCGCCCCCTTTACTCGGCCGAGGACTTCGACAACAAGGCTCGGCAGATTCTCGAGATATCGCCTACGACACCGGAGGGAACACTCGGCCGTGCTCTGGTCGACCACGAAGCCTTGCTGCTGGCTGAGGTGACACGAGAGTCCGTTGCTCCTCTCAATCGACTCGAGCACCGATTAGTCGGATGGAGCTCGTTCGTGGTCGTACCGATCTTCGCGCTTGCCAACGCCGGCGTGCATTTCGGAGCGATAGACATGGGGGAGGCGTTGACGCATCCGGTAACACTGGGCGTCTTCTTCGGCCTCGTGGTGGGCAAGATCGTGGGAGTCACCGGCGCCACGGCTATAACGCTGGCCACGAAGCTGGGAAAGCTGCCCCATCGCGTTACGTGGAGGCACATCGTCGGAGTCTCGGCCCTAGCCGGCATCGGCTTCACGGTGGCCATCTTCGTAACCGAGGTTGCGTTCACCAGCCCCGAAATCATCGACTTCTCGAAGATTGGGATATTCGGTGCCTCCTTGGTTGCCGGGGTTTTGGGCTATCTGATACTGCGAATCCACCGCAGCACCAGGAGGGCGATATCGTCGGATCGAGTCGATGAGCCTGCCCCAACCCCCTGACGACGAAGAGATGCCGGAGGTTCCCGAGGTCATCCGCTGCGTCGAGTGTGGGGGCGTCGCTCACAAGATCCCGTTTCAACCCGCCGAGGGTTGGGAGCCCGGCGACGTGGTCACCTACCGATGTGAGGACTGCGACGAGCGCTTGGATGTCGTCGTCTAGAACTACTTCCAACCGGTGATCGACAGCACGTGGCCGTCCGGATCCCGGAAGTCCGCCGCGTAGAGCGTACGATCGCCCGGGGTCGTTACCGGTCGAGGCGCCACGCGGAATTCAATCTCATCGGACAACCGCGCGTAAGCCTGATCGACGTCCTCGAACTCCAAGACGATCTCGGTGTCTCCGGGATCGATGGAGCCACGACCAGAGGCCAGGGCGAGACTCACCGACCCGGTATCAAGAAAGACCATCGCCTCGGACCTTCCGACGACACTCAGTCCCAAGCCTTCATAGAAGGCAACCGATTCATCGACGTCACCGACGTGCAAGATGACGTTCGAGACGCGGGTCATTGGCTGTGCATCGGGAGATCAGGCGGCACCGATGAGGCGTGGGTACTCCACAGCCGGGCACCTGTTCATGACAACGTACAGCCCCGCCGCCCGAGCTCGAGCCGCGGCAGCCTCGTCGATCACTCCCAGCTGCATCCAGACAGCTTTGGCGCTCACCTCGATGGCCTCGTCGACGTGTTTACCGGCCTGATCCGATCGCCGGAAGATGTCGACCACCTCGATGGGCTCGGGCACCGAGCGCAGATCGGGGTACGCCTTCTCTCCCAGGACATAGTCCAGGTTGGGGTTCACCGGGATGACTTTGAAGCCCTGATCCTGGAGAAAACGGCCGATACTGTTGCTGGCCCGATAGACGTTGTCGGAGAGCCCGACCACGGCCCAGATCGTGTACGACCGAAGTATGTGCTCGGCCGGGTCCGGAAACTCTTGCATCTCCATCCTCAACGATTACAGGTCGACAATCATGCCCGATCTGCCGAGTTAGGGCCACTACGAGTCCGTTTCGTTCATTCGCCCTCTTACGCGCCAGAATTGCCGGCCATGGCTGACGCGGTAGTGGTCGGAGCGGGACCCAACGGCCTCTCCGCCGCGATCAGGATCGCCCAGGCAGGGCGGTCGGTGCTGGTCATCGAGGCAGCCGAGACAATCGGTGGCGGCACTCGAACGGCCGAACTGACGCTTCCGGGATTCTCGCACGACGTGTGCTCGGCAATTCACCCGATGGGGGTCGGCTCTCCGTTCTTCCGGACGCTGCCTCTGCAAAGTCAGGGCCTCGAGTGGATCCATCCTGATTTGCCGCTTGCCCACCCCTTGGACGACGGGCGAGCCGCCACGCTGGCTCGCTCAGTCGATGAGACGGCGGAGGCGCTGGGGCCGGACGAAGAGCCCTACCGCAAACTGTTCGAGCCGCTCGTGCGTAACTTCCGCCAGCTGGCCCGCGGAGTCTTGGCTCCCTTGGTCCGGGTACCGCGGCATCCGCTGATGGCCAGGATGGGGCTCAAGGGAACGCAGCCGGCCGAGAGGCTCGCCCGGCGGTCCTTCGGAACCGAGGAGGGTCGCGCGCTGTTCGCAGGCCTGGGAGGGCACTCGATCAGGCCGCTGGGAGCAATTCTGACGGCAGGCCCGGCGCTCTTCCTGGGAGCAGCGGGCCACGCTTACGGGTGGCCGATGCCCCGAGGCGGATCGCAGAGCATCGCGGACGCCCTCGCGGGTCTCCTCACCGAGCTGGGAGGCGCGATCGAAATGGGACGAGAAGTCAAGGACTTCTCCGAGTTGCCGCCGCATGAGGCGGTCCTGTTTGACACGTCTCCCCAGACACTGGAAAGAATCGCCGCGTCTCAACTGCCCGGTCGCTTCCGCGCCAGGCTCCGCCGCTTTCGCCACGGACCAGGCGTCTTCAAGGTCGACTATGCACTGGACGGGCCCGTCCCTTGGACCGCAACAGAGTGTCGGCGAGCCGGCACCGTCCACGTGGGCGGGACGCTGGAAGAGATCACGGCAGCCGAAGCCCAGGTCGGCCGCGGCCAGCATCCCGAGCGACCCTTCGTCCTCGTCGCGCAGCCCAGCCTCTTCGACCAGACCCGGGCTCCCGAGGGCAAACATGTACTCTGGGCTTACACCCACGTTCCCGCCGGCTCGACCCACGACCTGACAACGGCGATCGAGTCACAGATCGAACGATTCGCCCCCGGCTTCCGAGACCTGGTTCTGGCTAGGGCGAAGAAGAATGCGGCCGAGTTCGAGCTGTACAACGCCAACAACGTCGGGGGCGACATCAGCGGCGGCGAGATGACCCTTCGCCAGATGCTACGTCGACCGAAGGTCTTCTCTCCGTACACGACCCCGGCGGACGGCATCTACCTCTGTTCGGCATCGACCCCTCCCGGCGCCGGAGTTCATGGGATGTGCGGCTACTGGGCTGCTGAAGCAGCTTTGAAGCGGGAATTGAGCTAGGACTGCTGCCAGCGGTGAGGCCGGTCGCGTACGTCGGTGAAGTCGAACTCGTCGCATAGCTCCAGGAAGGCGTCCCGGTTGACGCCCTGCCACTCGAGGTCAGCGAGGGTCTCCGACAGCGGCACATCGCGCCTCAGCGTGGTGAGGCGCCGATATAGAAACGCCTCTTCGAGGTTCTCTTGCAGGTTCCCGGCCAGCCGAGCCGCGCCTCTCACCTGAACAGCCCAATCCGACGGTTCCGGCGGGATCCGGTCTATCCGACCGTAATGGGCCAGAAGCGTCGAAGCCGACTTAGGACCCCACCCAGGAATTCCTGGGATCCTATCGGCGGAATCCCCCACCAGCGCCAGATAGTCGGGGATCGACTCGGGGGCGACGCCGAACCGCTCCCAGACGCCGTCCTCGTCCGTCATCTGCTGCTTGCGCCGGTCGAAAGTCACGATGTGACGACCAACCACGCATTGGGTCAGGTCTTTGTCGGGCGTCAGAAGAACGACTTGCTCGACCTCGTCCGCGTAAAGGATCGCAGCAGTGGCCATTCCGTCATCGGCCTCGAACTCCCGTAGCGGCCACACCACCACGCCCAACGATTCCAGCGCCCGCTCGGCCCAGGGGAATTGCTCGAGCAACTCGGAGTCGACTCCCTCCTCGGTCTTGTAGCCCGGGAACAGCTCGTTCCGGAAGGAGCGAATCACCTGGTCGGTGGCGGCGGCCACGTGGGTTACGCCGGGTTCGCGCAGCAGGCGAAGCGTCGTCTCGATCAGACCAAGGACCGCGCCGACCTCCTTGCCGTCCGCTCGGGTTCTACGCGGGAATCCGAAGTACGCCCGAAACAGCTCATAGGTACCATCGAGCAGGTGGAGACGCACACGAAAAGCGTAGAGGGGATCTCATGACCAAGACCGACGACGCATGGAAAGAGGTCGGTGATCACTTCACCCGCCTCGGCGAGAAATTCACGGAGCACTACGAGTCACAAGAGGGAACGGAGGAGATCGGACCCGACATCAAAGACGCCTTTCAGGGCCTGGCCAAGGCAGCCGAGCGAGTCGCCGCCACCATCTCCGAGAGTGCTCGGGACGAGGACGTAAAGGCCGCGGCCAAAGCAGCAGCCAACTCGTTCGTGGGAGCTCTCGGAGCGACGTTCGGCGAGGTCGGGGAAGAGGTGAAGAAGGTGTGGAAGCCAACCGCACCCGCCGAGTCCGAGGAGCTGGAAGACGCCCAGAGGGAAATTGCGGAGGCCGCCGGCGACGTGATACCCGACGACACGGAAGGGAACGAGGACGAGCCTACGTCCTAGCCGGTCTTCTGCCGGCGAGCCACGAGGCCGTTCACGAGCCCCGCGGCGGTAGCGGCCTCGTCGACTGTGACCCCGAACTTCTTGCCGTCGACGAGGTCGAGCATCAAGGCCTCGCCTTTCCGCAGTATCACTGTGGTGGCCGGTGGCTTGATCCTCCAGCCCCAGCCTCCCCACGACATCGGCTCGATGTGCTCGACGTTGGCCCGGACTATTCGGCCAACTTCTATCTCCTTTCTCGGCCAGCCGAAGGGACCAAGACTGACGCGCACGCCGTTGCTGTGGACAGTCGCCCGGGCTTTGGTGAAGACGATCACCGCCGCGGCGGTCGCCGTCACAATCACCCACATCCACCAGACGCGAATGAAGTACCACGTCACGGGCACGAGGAGCACCATCAAGACGGCAACAGCAGTGAGGCCCCGATTCCCCACCGTCATCTCCCACAGGATCCCTTAGGCCTCGGGAATCGCGACCGCCGGAGCCTCGTAAGCCTCGGGTAGGGGTTCGGTTGGGATCCGGCTCGCCAGCACCCCGGCGAGGACGCCCAGAGCCAGGCCGACCAGGAGCTCGACGGCGAGCGTCGCCCAGGAGAAAGGATCCGCTTCGCTCCAGTGGGAGGTATCGAGCCCGGCGGCGACGATCGAGACCTGGACGACCAGCAACAAGCCGCCGAGGAAATAGAGGACACCAACGGGAAAGGCGATCGACCCGCGGGAATCTCTGACGCTGTGGAAAATCAGTGCCCAGAAGCCGATCCAGATTCCTCCTAGCAGCAACAGTGAGGCAGCCTGAGGCAGGAAGCCGTCCGGAACTCCGTCGACGCCCCAATGCACGGCCATCGGATCCGGAAGCCGGTCGGATACCGCCAGTTGGACAGCAGCGATCGTCACCAGAACCAACAACGGTCCTATGTAGAGCAGACCCTTCCACAACAGGGTCTTTCGGTGACTGGCGGGCACGGGGGCGGAGGCTACCCGGCTGTGAGCCGTCGATAAGCTGGCTGCCGTGACTGATCCGCTCGTAACCGTTTCCTGGCTTTATCACCATCTGCTGGAGCCGTCAGTGCGCGTCGTCGACGTCCGCTGGTACCTGGGGGCACCTAGTCGTGGCCGCGACGAGTACGACACGTCTCACGTCCCCGGCGCCATCTTCCTCGACCTCGACCGTGACCTATCCGCCCCTGAGGGAGACGGTCGTCATCCGTTGCCGGACGCGCAGAGCTTCGCTGAGACCGTCGGCGCAGTCGGGATCGGCAACGACAACCACGTCATTGTGTACGACGATGCGGCCGGTGGGGTAGCGGCCCGGCTCTGGTGGATGCTCCATCACTTCGGTCATCCGGCCGTGTCAGTTCTCGATGGCGGGTTCGCGGCCTGGACGGCGGCTGAGTACCCGGTCACGGCCGCGGTTCACACGTACGAACCCGAACAGTTCGTCGCCACGACAAGGTCAGACGATCTGATTGACCGCGACGAGTTGCGCAAGCGTCTCGGATCCGTCTTGCTACTCGACACTCGCGCACCGAATCGATACGAGGGGATCGAGGAGCCGATCGACCCCGTGGCCGGTCACATCCCGACTGCTCTCTCGGCCCCGTACACGGACAACGTCACCGACGACGGAAGGTTCTTAGATCCGAAAAGACTCGCCAACCGCTTCCACGACCTCGGAGTCGCTGAAGGCCACGAGATCGTCGCCTATTGCGGCAGTGGCACCACCGCTTGCCAGGCCCTGTTGGCCATGGAGCTAGCCGGCCTGCCTTCCGGCAAGCTTTATCCAGGCTCGTGGAGTGATTGGTCAACAGCCGGATATCCGGTGGCAACCGGCTCGGATCCCGGCGACCCGCCCCCCTGATGGATCTGGCGGACCTCGCAGAAGCGATCGAGCTGAACGATCCAGACAAACTTCTGCGGCTGATCGACACAGCGGCGAAGGACGAGGACTGGGACGGAATCCTCACGCTGCGAGAACGCTGCTACAGGGCTGTGGACACCGGCCGTCAGCTGTGGGGTGTGGCTCACCACGCCGAGTACCGGCTCGCTCTGGAAGCCCCCGCCAGCTACGCCGGGCCGATGGTGATAGAGGATCCAGCTGGATTCACTCTGGGCCCGCTGGAGGAGGTGGCAGCCTCGACCCACACCTGGGCGGAGCTTTCGGATCACGTCCCGCCTGGTCCCAGCAGAGCTGTGACTGCACATGAGAGAGTGGTTCGTGGAGAGGATCTCAGCGCCGAGCAGGGACTCGACCATGAGGTGCTCGAGATCCCACTGGTACTCGCCTCCTGGGAGCCGGCGTACGCCGTAGCTACCTACCACGCCGACCGAGCCGAGTTCCCTGCCCCGGACATTCCGCTCCTAGAGGCGGTCGCGCCCACCGCAACCGGGAAACCGATAGACGACCCTGACGCCGATGATGCCCTCCGCCGGCTGGTCGACACTTGGGTTACAGAGTCCAACGGCCGAGCTCAGGTGGCCATCGTGCGGGGCCCGGCCCAGGCCGCGCTTGCGGCACTGGGACTGAAGGAGGCACGAATCGCGACAATCACGCCGGACGAGGCCCTAGCTCAGATGGCGTGGGCGGCCGCCTCGGGCGGTGCTCACGGAAGACGAAAGGGAAGTGCGGCCGGCCGATTCTCCGCGTGGTGGGCAGTGGCCGCGTTGGCCGGCATCCTGGACGTGTGGCCTCCACCCCCCGAGGCGGTAGAACGGGCGGCCGAGACGATCAGATGGTTTGCCTGGTCCGATCTTGTTCCGCCCACCGGCTGGGATCTTCACGTCGCCGCCAACGACCCGGAGCGGAATCAGTCGTGGGCGATTACTGCGACGGACGCCGCCTAGCCGTCAGCCCTTTCGGAGCTTGCGGGCCAGAGACACAATGGTCTTGAGTGCAAAGGCTGCCGCTCCTCGTGACACGAGCCCCGAGACGGGCTGGAGGACCACGTGCTGGAGGCCGGCATCCCGATACTGGTAGAGCTTGTCCAGTAGCTGTTCGGGCGTGCCGAAAGCGGCCGGCTCCTCCAACAGATCGAGCGGCACCTCCGCCATCATCTGCTCGAGCTCATCGGTGGTGTAGCTCTCGGGCACGAAGTCGACCATGCCCTGGAATCCTTTGCCGAGAGGATGGGTGACGCCGTATTTGTTCCATACGTAGTCGGGGACCAGAAGCGCCAGGTATCGCACTGACCGGTGATGGAGGTACTTGCGGGCCTCGGCTTCGGTCCGCCCTGCTATGAGGTAGAGCGAGAGGCCCGCGGCAATAGCTTCGGGATCGCGGCCGGCCTCGGCGGCGGACTTCCTGATCACGGCCAACCGGTCGCCATAGTCTTCAGGCGTCATCGGCACCACCGGAAACCATCCGTCTCCGAAGCGGCCGGTCATCTCGAGCATCCGTGGTCCATGCGACGCCAGCCAGATTTCAGGGGTTCGGCCGACCGCCGGCCGTAAGTCCATGACAGCCGCGTCCATTCGGTAGAAGTCTCCGTGGAAGTCGAAGGTGCCGTCGCTCTCGAAGCAGAGCTTGATGATCTGCAGTGCTTCCTCCAGCCGACTGACCGGCCGTTTGAAGTCGAGGCCATAAGGCACCGTGTTCTCAGCCTCCCCTGAGCCGATCCCGAGAATCGGTGGCTTCTTGAGGAGGTGGGAAAGCGTCATGAACGTCTGCGCGATCTGGACAGGATGGCGACGGATCGGCTCGGTGACGCCCACCCCGATCTGAACCCGCCCCGCCTTGCGTGCCAGGTGGCCGAGTACTACCTGGTAGTCGAGGATGGCGTGTGGGCTGCGGCCCGTCGCCAACCACGTGAAGTCTCGCTGCCAGATCCCCCGATTGAAGAAGCTCTGGAAATGGTCGATCGTCCACAGCGAGTCAAACCCGGCCACACGAGCGAGGCGCAGCGCCAGCTCGATGCGAGAGATGGGAGGCTCAGTGCCGGCGGAGAACCCCACTTTGATGCCGCTCATCGGCAAGAGGCTAGGACTACCCGGGCCCCTGTGAGATCACCCCGTCCGAGTTTCCGGTCAATGTGAGCCGCACTTTTCACGGCTGCGATTGACACGAACGCGGAGAGTTATGCAAGCCCGAGCCGGTGCTCCGCCGCCTCCAGCCGTTGCTCGCCGCGCAGTGCCGGGGCAAAGAGGTCACCGTAGCGCTGCACCCGGTCCCAGATCGTGGCCATGGTGAAGTCCCCTGGATGCACCGTGTCCAGCTCCTCCCAGAGGATCGGGGTTGATACGGGAGCTCCCGAGAGGGGACGGACGGAATAGACGGAGGCGATGGTCTTGCCGGCGACGTTCTGGTTGTGGTCGATGAAGACCCGGCCTGCCCGCTTCGGTATGTCCCACTCCATAGTCACATCGTCGGGATTGGCCTTCGCCAGCAACCTGCCGGTGGCCTCAACGAAGCCCCTTACCCGTGCATAGTCGTATTCCGGCTCGAGTGGAACATAGATGTGGATGCCGGACGCTCCCGACGTCTTGGGCACGCCCTCGAGGCCGAGGTTCTCGAGTGCTACCCGCACCAGCTGGGCGACGGACACCACCTGCTCCCAAGTAGCTCCCTCGGCCGGGTCGAGATCGAACACGGCGTAATTAGGACGATCCGAAGCCGAGACTTTCGACAGCCAGGGGTGGATCTCGATGCAGGCCATGTTGGCAAACCACATGAGCGATTCCCGATCGGGTGCCATGAGGAACTCGATTGGCGCGGATCTCACGGAGGAATACAGAGGCGCCTTGACCATCCAGGAGGGCTGGTGTCCTGGGGCCTGTTTCTCGTAGAAGTAGTGGCCCTCCGCTCCGTCGGGAAAGCGTGCCATCACGATCGCCCGGTCGGAGAGATGAGGCAGTAGCAGGGGCGCAATCGATTCATAAAACTGAATCAGGTCGCCCTTGGTGTAACCATCAGGGAAGAAGGGCTTGTCGACGTTGGAAAGAACAAGGGGACGTTCGAGATCGAGCGCTACGAACGATGATCCGTCGGAGGTCACCCTGATCAGGTCCGGAAATTCGATCCGGCCTGATCCGAGTAAGCGACCCTCGCCCTCCTGAATTTCATCAGAAGCCTCGGCCTCACCGAGCTCCAGAGCGATCGCTTCGTGGCTCTCGTCCTCTCGGGCCTCGGAGATGAGCGTCATCCTGAGCCCTGTCTCACGAGCGGCCTGAACGAGGGGTCCGACCGCTAGTGAGCCCGTCCCATAGGGAACATGACGTATCTCACCCGAAGGACCGAACTCGTTGTCCGTGAACTGGCAGTGCAGTGGATCGATCATCCAGCCGGGGAATTGGTCCCGGAGAAACTCGATAACGGCTACGAACGCTTCCGGTGAGGTCAGCGCACCGCCCGACATGGCGTGGACGTGAGCCCAGTCGACTACGGGGCGTACGAAGGGAAACTCCTCGGCGAGAAGTGCGATGTCGCCGAGGCTGCCGAACGACGAGGCCTTTCCGGCCGTTTCGAGACCGAGTCCAACTCCCAGGTGGCCCGCCTTGGTGCCGATCCAATCGAGATGCCGGCGGACCCGATCAAGAAGAGCCTCAGGTGTCTCGTCGTGAGTGGCGCCCAAATGGGCGACGATGACTCGTGCGCCGAGCTCCCGACCGAGCTTGATCGTGTGCTCAAGGGCCGCTCGGCACTGCTTGGCACGGTCCTCGTCTTCCGGAGTCAGAACAGCAAAGTAAGGAGCGTGGGCGGACAGCCAGATGTCGTGTTCAACCGCCGCCTCGCCGAACTCTCGGCATCGCTTGGGCTTCCATGGAAACTCGGTAACAAAAGCGAGCTCGTAGGCCTTGTGCCCGCGCTCGGAGAGGTCGCCTAGAAAGACCGAGTCGCCCATACCCTCAGGAGGCAGGCCTGAGATCCCGAAGCGGATCATGACGCGAAAGCTATCAGCCGTCGCACACGAGAGGACCGGGCGCGGCAGCGGCCACGCCCGGTCGTTTCTGCGAGGGTTCCCTCGAGCCTCGCCTACTTCACCGATCGGTGACGACCACCGATCTGTCCCTGGCTAGCTGGCAGACGTTTGGCGAAGGGTCACTCAACCGTGCATGTTGGTGATCTCAGCAAGCGCCGGGCTAGCAGCAGCCAGCAGCGAGATCGCCACGAGCACCGCAACGGTGACGGCTCTCCGCAACCAAACCTCCTTTGTCTTCGCTCAGCATGAGAGGGAGGTGTCTCGGAGATGTCTCAGAAGTACCGTCCCTGGGTCCGAACCTCGCGCTCACCCGCGGGAGCCGCGCGTGATCGGTTTCTTTCCCTCCTCTCTCAAAATCCCCAGATCACGGCGTACCGTCGCGGTGCTAACTCCGAGAGCATGAGCAAGATCGTTCACGGTCGGCGAGCCCCCCTGCGCTCGAGCCTGCTCGATGAGCGACATGAGAAGCTCGCGCCGGCCAGCGGGTTCGCTGCGCCAACCTCCGGCCGGTGGTGCCGGCATGGTCCAGTCGATTTCGACCATATCTTCGGCCTCGAGTCGGCGGCCCGTCGGGGTGTCCAGGCCTACCACTTGCTGGCGGATATGGTGCGGCTGGACGCGCTCCCAGGCCTCCACGATCAGTCGATGCTCGGGAACGGCCGCGCGGGCGCGATCCTGGTCAGTGGGATCCAGTCCGTTCAGCGAAGTCTCGAGCTCCTCCACTGCCCGGGAAAGGGCCTCACGTGCCGGCAGCTCTTCGCCGAGGGCTTCAAGCACTCGCGAGGCAGCGAACCAGACCAGATGGGGCCGTTCGACGCCTGGATGGAGACCCTGGACCGCCCGATCCGCCGCTTGGCGCGCCTCCGTCATCCGACCAAGAGCAAGTAACGCTTCGGCGGTCATCGCTCTGAGGCTCACCTCGAGATCGCTCATTCCCAGCTGTTCGCAGGTAGCAACGGCTTTGCGTGCCAGCTCGAGCGCTTCGGCCGGGTCTTCGGCATCGAGTAGCAGCCTCGCCTTGGTTCCCTGAAGCTGAACGCTCATCCACTGGTTGCCGCTCTGTGCCGCCTCCTCCATTCCCTCATTGGCCAATGCGTGCGCTTCGGCGAGATGGCCTTCGACCCTTTCGGCCGTCGCGAGAATCCCGAGACACTGCGCCTCGCCGCGTAGATCGCCAGAGTCCTTGAAGTAGGCCCTGGCTCGATCTGCGTCGGCAGCTGCTCGCTCGGAATCACCTAGGACGCTCGCCCGCACTGAGGCGGAGTTGGCCAGAACCGTCGCCTCGCCACGTCTCTCACCTAGTTGACGGAAGATCTCCGAGGCTTCGTCGTAGTGGCCCAGCGCATCTCCGATCTGGCCTCGGAAGTAGAGAACGTTGGCAAGGTTGACGAGGTTGACCCCTTCCCCGCGCCGATAGCCGATCCTTCGACAAAGAGCGAGCGTCTCGCCATAGGTGGCCTCGGCCCCCTCAGGGTCACCCGTCTCGGCAGAGGCGATGGCAAGGGTGCCGAGTACGCCCGCACGGGCCCGAAGATCGCCGCCGGCTTTGGCGTCCTCGAGGGCAACTCGCAGGACTCGCTTGGCGTCCTCGTAGCGCTGCACCTCAGCGAAAGCGCTTCCCAGCCGGTGCCTGGCCTCACTGCGTCGAGCGCGATCATCTCCAGAGGATGCGACCGCCTCTTCCAAAGGACTAATGGCCTCGGCGGCTCGGCCGGCCCAGACCAAATAGGTGCCCACCGCGATCAGAGAACGCGCCTCCTCTGGTACGAGTCCGTTCGCTTGGGAGGCGTCGAGGGCGACTTGCGCGAGGTCGACTGCTGTGTCGAGGTCGCCGGTCGCTCCGGACGCTCGGGCTTGACGAAGTCGGAGATCGATCAAATACGTGGGGCCTTCGACAGGAAACTCTGCCAATTCCTCCAGTACGCTCGCCTGCTGCCGACGATGACCCAGGACGTCGAGAACGTCGTCGAACTCGGCCAACAGCTCGAAGCGCTCAGACTCCAACACTTGGGCGGTCTGATCGAGCGCGGACGCCGATCCGTAATGTTCAGCGGCCGTCTCGTAAGCATGAACTGAAACGGCCTCCTGGCCGGCCAGACGGTGGTAAGAGACGGCCTGGTCCCACGCCTGGCCGTTCTCGAAGTGATGAGCGCGCTCGCCCGCGGTGCCCGAATCAGTCCGCTCCAGCGCATCGCCTATCTCCCGATGAAGCTTTCTGGCCTCGGCGGCACTCACGCGCTCGTAGGCAACGCGTCGAACTTGCCCGTGGCTGAACTCGAGGTGCCCTTCAACCTCGCGCAGCAGCCCTCTTCGGATCATCACGTCGACGGCGCTCAGAAGGTCGACCGTACGTAGTCCAGGGGTGGCGGCGAGGACTTCGAGAGCCGGGCGGTCGCCGAATACCGCGGCTGTATCGAGGACTGCTGCCACGGATGCCGGTAGCGCATCGAGCCGTCCTGCCACTAGCTCCTGCACGGTGTTGGCGATGGGCAGCTCCTCGCGGACGGGCAGCGGTCCCTGCCCGGCCAGGTAAGCGACCGAGTCGGTTGTCTCGAGGTCGTGGAGGGCCCGGAGCGTCTCCAGCGTGAAGAGGGGGTTCCCACCGGTGTCCTTGTATAGGAGCCGAGATGCTTCGTCAGCCACCGTGGGCACGCCCAGGCTTCGGCGGACCAGTTCGATCGTCTCGACCTCAGAAAGCGGCGTCAGGACGATCCGATGAGCCGCGCCGGTGGCATCCACCGATCGCAGCACATCCCAAACGGGTGCTCGCTGGCGGGCGTCGTCGCTCCTAAAGCTCAGGCATAGAACTATCCCGGAGGCGTGCAGGCGATCTGACAACGACTCGATCAGCCGAAGCGAATCGAGATCCGACCAATGCAGATCATCGATGACTACGAGATACGGGTTGACTTCCCCCAAACCCAGGAGAATCCGTGCAATCGCTTCTCTGGTACGGGCCGGCTCCTCCCCGGCAAGCAGAGGGATCCGCTCGGGCAGGTCCTGGAGTGTCTCCGAGATCTGGGGTAGCAGCTCTGATGCTTCACGAAGCCAAACGGTCTCGACTCGCTGTGCGAGCTGCCGTACTCGTAGCGGCGAAAGCTCATGTTGCAGCGCGACGAGAATCGGATCGAACGGGGCACTGGTAGCTGTGCACTGGCCCCAGAGAACACCCAGACCTCGCCAATGTGCGTCATCAGCGAGCTGGGTGAGGAGTCGGCTCTTCCCTACCCCGCTTTCGCCTTCCAGCAAAACCAGGCCACCGCGGCCGGCCATGACCTCCTCCATGCGAGCCAGCACTTGCGAGCGCTCGGTATCCCGCCCGACGAATGGGACGCCGGACTGGTCGAAGAGGGGAGAGTCGGGTGCCGGCGCGAAGGGGCGAGTTCCCCGTTCGGTTCGAGAGACAATCTCGCGGTATAGCTGCTCGGTGGACTCGGACGGCTCGACGCCGAGCTCCTCGGTCAGGATCGAACGCAGCCGCTCGTACTGCTGGATCGCCTCGGTTGAGCGGCCGATCAGGTACGCGAGCCGCATGACCTCCTGGTGGGAGTCCTCACGCAGTGGATCGTGGAGAGCTAGGCGGTGAGCGAAGCCGAGGGCCTCCTCGAATTGGGCCCTGCTCTTGGCCAGCTGGAGAAGCTCTTCCACTCCTGTGAGGTATTCGTCCCTGATTCGGCGCTGCTCCGACAGCACCCAGTCGTCGTAGAAACCGGCGAGGAAGTCACCCCGGTAGAGGCTGACGGCTGCCTCGAGCTGTTGATACCGCTGGTCAGGACTCTCATCAGCGGAGCCGACCAATCCTTGCTCCAGCTCTTCCACATCGAGCACGTAAGAAGCATCGGAGTTGAACGAGATCGTGCTCGGGGTCACCAGCAAGAAAGGCTCCTCGGCGGGTACCTGCGACAGCACACTCTGGATCTGCCAGAGCGCTTGGCTCAGCCGCCGTCTGGCTCGAGGTTCGGGCTGATCCGGCCAGAAGAGGCCAGCGAGGAGGTCACGCGTAGGCGCGCGGTCGCGATATGTGACGAGATAGGCGAAGAGGGACCGCCCCGCCTTGGAGGCGATAGGCGGAATCGGCCGACCGTCCCACTCCAGGAGGAAGCCGCCGAGTAGCTGAATCTTCAGCTGCCCCACGACGGCAACCTACCTCGCCGGGGGTAGTGGTGCCTAGGGGTACCCTCGGGGCAATGAGAACCTCTGACGTCTTGATCTGGATCGGAGCTGTGGTGCTGCTCCTGGGTGTGCTGCTGCGCTTTGTGCCCGGACTCTTCTCCTGGTTCGGCAATCTGCCCGGGGACATCCGCATCCAGGGCGAGAACTCGTCCGTGTTCATCCCGATCACGTCGATGCTGATTGTCTCGGTGGCGGTCAGCATCGTGCTTTCGGTGGTAATCCGCTTCCTCCGGGGCTGAACCTCTCGTTTTGGTGACGCCTACTCACCTATAGGGTGGACTGCCGTCACCAAAACCTGACCCCCTAGTTTCTGTGCCACATATCCACCTATACCGTGGATTCCCGTCACAAGAACGGTGTGAGCCGACTGCTACCTTGGCCGTGGGGCCGGTAGCTCAATCGGCAGAGCAGGGGACTTTTAATCCCAAGGTCGTGGGTTCGATTCCCACCCGGCCCAC
>JBHICV010000008.1:0-36270 GCA_046759765.1 Acidimicrobiia bacterium | reverse complement strand
ATGCCAAGGAGACCTGCCTTGTCGTACGGCTGAGTCATTGACAACACGGTAGGACAGACACGACCGTGACAGATCACCCACCCGCCCAAATCGGCTCATGTCGACGGGGTGTGTGCAGGCGAGGGGGCTGCGGCAGGTTTGGGCTGAGTAGGTTGGCAGTACGGGTGGGTGAAGCACCGGATTCCACGGTTGTAGACCCTGAAGGTCATCGGGTCGCTTTCGAGAACGAACACATACGCGTGTTGGAGATTCGATTACGGCAAGGTGCCGAGGTGGCAATGCATTCCCATCCCCCGCGTCTCATCGTTGCCATCAACTCCTATCGGATTATGTCAACTGACCAATCCGGAAACGTGTCGATCGTTGACCGCCGGCCGGGAGAAGCGGTCTGGTCGGACGCTGAGGAACACGCAGCGCAAGTCCTTGCCGGCCCGATTCACACCATCGAAATCGAACCCAAGAACCTCCCCTAGGTCTCCTTCGCTAGCCGGGATCCACCCACGACAGGAAACACCCGAAACTCGCCACCCGCCCAATCGGTACATATGCCCTAGTGAGATCAGTCGGCCTGGTCTGTGAGCGGCTGAGCCTTTGACAGGATCGGCGAACGTCCGCCAACCTGGGGGTGTCTTCTTGGATCGGCGATGACAGCCGAAGTTGAAGTCTGTCCAGCCGCGGAGCTGCCCCCGGGGACTGTCACCGGGGCAGGTCACTACGCGGTTGGCAACGTCGGGGGTAGCTACTTTGCGGTGACGCGTCGCTGCCGTCACTTGTTTGCTGACCTTGCCAACGGCTCCCTGGATAGGAACGGCTGCCTGGTGTGTCCCTGGCACGGCTCCAAATACGATGTGGAAACAGGCCGGATGGTGCAGGGCCCAGGAGGCATCTTCGCCAAGGTGCCCGGCCTCGGCACGGCGTACAAGACACTGACTCGGTTCTTGCCGCTGGGTCGTGGCACAGTCGTCGAACGCGACGGCACGCTCTACGTCCGCTAACTGGGCTCGCCAGGGGCTCAGAATCACCTCGCTCGGATATCGGTACTCTCGAGCGATGCCGATGTGCGTCGCCTTCTTGCGTGGAATCAACCTCGGGCGTCGCCGGGTGAAGAACGACGAGCTATGCGCCCACTTCGAGGCGACGGGTTTCGAGCGCGTGTCTGCATTCCTCGCGAGTGGAAACATCCTCTTCGAGTCCGGTCGGATGTCCGCTTCCAAGCTGGAGAGCCGGATTGAGCAGGGCCTCGAAGAAAGGCTGCGGTACCGGGTGCCGACCTTCGCGCGCTCCCCTCCGAGGTCGCCGAGATCGCCGCGAAGAAGCCATTTTCGAACGCCGCAGTTGGCGCTTCGACGGGGAATCTACAGGTCGCCCTTCTTTCGGCTCGCCCGGCGGAGTCGAACCGCAGCGCTGCGTTAGCCCTGGCGACGTCCGCCGACCTTCTCGCCATCGACGATCGCGAGCTGTATTGGCTACCGACCGGAAACATGTCGGATTCCGATCTTGACCTGAACAGGGTCGGGAAGCTCCTGGGTCGCATGACGATCCGGACGCAGCGAACGATGGAACGCTTCGCAACGAAGCTCGCCTGAGCTATTCAGCCCGAAACCCCAACACGCGTCCAAATGGCGACAACGAGCCCGCCCCCAACCGGTTTCCTAACCTTGTCGCAGGTTCGATTCCTGCCGAGGCCGCAAGGAAACGCCTGGTCAGAAGCACTGAATAGGATCGACTCTGGGTTCTCTGCTCAGCCGTAGTAGATCTTGCTCTCCTCGACCCTGAACCTCAGCGCAGCGATCAGCGTGAACGCAGCCGCGAAGAGGATGAGGACTACGACTGGCCCGACTACGTCGAAGACGCCCGCCCCTTCGAGGATCACGTCGCGGAACCCGTTCATCGCCCAGTAAGTGGGAATGATGACGGCGATGCTTTGCACCCAGCCGGGCAGCACGGAGATTGGGACCAGCGCTCCTCCGATCGCGGCAAACAGGATCCCGCCGACGTTGACGAACGAGTTGAGCTGCTGTGACGTTCGGCTGATGGCTGTGATTGCCATACCGAACGCCAACATGGCGATCGAGAAGACGACCACCAGTGCTGCCAGCCCCGTGATTGAGCCAGCAATCGTCAGATCCAGCATCAAGGCGCCGAGGACAAAGAGCACCAACATCTGGAGCACGGCGACCAGCAGAGTCGGGAACATCTTCCCCACCATGATGTCGGCCGTGCTGGCCCGGCTGGCGCGCAGCCGCTCCCACGTGTTCCAGCCATGCTCACGGAAGAAAGTGAACCCGGCAAAGCTGGCAGAGAATGTGGCGAACATAGCGGCGATGCCGGGCACTGCTTGTTCGGCACCGGAGGCGCCGACGAAGCCCTCCGCCTGGAGCGAGAGCTGGAACAAGGGTTTCATGACCCACATCATCAAGAACGGCATCAGCACGAGAAACAGGAGGGTTCCCGGGTCAGCGAACATGACCCTCAGCTCGTGGCTGATCAGCGCCGAGCTACGACGCCACGACATCGAGATCCTCTCCCGGCTCGTATCGGTGGCCGGTTAGCCCGAGGTATACGGTCTCCAAGCTGGGGCGGATGATCTCGACGCCGGTGAGGCGGGACGCGTCCGGGCCGAGCGAGGCCATGATGTCCGGCATCGATCTGCCGGCGTGGTCCGAGACAACCCTTGCCGCAGAGCCGTCAACGGTGACCTCGTAGGTCCCGATTTCTGTGGGCGGCGATCCGTCGAAAGTCAGTTCGACGACCGCTCCTCCGTTGGAAGAAATGAGAGCGTCCACTGTTCCCTCCGCGATCACTCGGCCGTGCTCGATGATCACCACCGATGCGTCGAGAGCTTCGACCTCTTGGAGGTAATGGGTCGAGTAGAGCACCGCGGACCCGCGACGAGCTAGGTCCTTCACCAGATCTATCAGCGCCTGACGGGTCTCGACGTCGGCCCCGGTGGTCGATTCGTCGAGGAGGACCAAGGGCGGGTTGTTGAGCAAGGCGATGGCTGTGTGCAGCCGTCGCTTCTGGCCGCCCGAGAGCTCACCCGCCTTCCGATCGAGCAGATCATCGAGATAGAGCGCTTCAGCCACCAGGTCGACCTGGTCGCCTAACGTCGGTTTGGCGAGTCCGGCCAGCTCCCCGAACAGCTCGAGATTCCGACGTGCGGTTACGACCGGATAGATGCCCAAATCCTGCGGAGCGAGACCGATGTACGTGCGGGCCTGCTGGGGATGGGCAAGGGCATCGACGCCGTTTACGGTTACTGACCCGGCATCAGCGCGGCGCAAGCCGCAGATGATCGACACGAGCGTCGTCTTGCCGGCGCCATTGGGACCCAGCAAGCCGATTACCTCGCCGCGGTGCAGATCGAGGTCGACGCCGTCTAGCGCCAGCACGTCGCCGTACGACTTGCGGAGGCCGACCACACTCAGGATGGCATCACTCACGATCCGGTCCTCTCCGGAACCGCGAGTCTATGTCTGCGGACGGGAGGACCCGGCGAGGCCGCCAAACGAGCTGAGAGCTCATGGAGCCCACCACGGGATACGCCCGTCTCGGAGACCAGAGGATCTATTACCACGTCTTGGGTGAGGCTCCGATCGATCTGCTCGCCCTTACAGGCGCCGCGTCGAGAGACGCGTCGTTACGATCCACGGTCGTGCCATCTACGAGTTACGCCAAGAGTGGCGATGTGAACATCGCCTATCAGGTGGTCGGCGACGGGCCTCGTGACCTCGTCTACGTTCCTGGCTGGGTCTCCAACATCGAGGTCATGTGGGAAGACCCCGGCTTCGCCGGCTTTCTACGCCGGTTGGCCTCGTTTTCCCGGCTGATCATCTTTGACAAACGCGGCACCGGCCTGTCTGATTCTGTCCCCCCCGAGGAGCTGCCGCCGCTCGAGGTACGGATGGACGACCTGCGGGCGGTCATGGACGCTGTCGGATCCGACAAGGCCACGCTAATGGGTCACTCGGAGGGTGGAAACATGTGCGTGCTGTTCGGCGGAACCTACCCGGAGCGCACCGAGGGCCTAGTACTCATCGCGTGCTACGCCAAGCGGATCCGCTCCGACGATTACCCCTGGGCGCCGACCTGGGAAGAGCGTATGAAGGACGTCGAGGAGACCGAGCGAATCTTCCGCGAGCCGTCCAACGCAATCGTCGAGTATTACGCGCCGAGCAGAGCCGACGATGCAGCATTTAGGGCTTGGGCAGAGCGCTGGCTGCGACTGTCGGCCAGCCCCAAGGCAGCAGCGTCGCTCTTATTGATGAACTCCTACATCGACGTGACCACTGTGCTCCCTGCCATCCGCGTGCCCGCACTGCTGTTGTATCGGAAGGAGGACGAGGACGTGAAGATCGAGGAGGGCCGCTACATCGCTTCCAAGATCCCCGACGCCCACTTGGTGGAGCTTGAGGGGCGCGACCACTACTTCTGGGCCGGCGACTCCGAACCGATGCTTCAGGAGATCGAGGAGTTTGTCACCGGATACCGCACGGCCGCGGAGCCGGAGAGGATCCTCGCCACAGCCTTGTTCACCGACATCGTGAGCTCTACAGAGATGGCGGCCGGCTTAGGTGACCAGAAGTGGCGCAACGTCCTCGAGCGGCACAACGCGATGGTCAGAGCAGAGCTCGGCAGGTGGAGAGGCGCCGAGGTCGAGACTGCCGGGGACGGCTTCTTAGCCACCTTCGACGGTCCAGCTCGCGCCATTCGCTGCGCGCAGGCGATCTCGACCGCGGTTCAGCCACTGGGGATCGAAGTTCGGTGTGGTCTGCACACCGGCGAGATGGAGATAGTCGGGGACGATGTTGCCGGCCTGGCCGTGCATATCGGGGCCAGAATCTCAGCGATGGCGGGGCCGGGTGAGGTGCTCGTGTCGAGAACCGTCAAAGATCTCGTGGCAGGGGCGGGGTTCGAGTTCGCTCCGCGCGGCACGCATACGCTCAAAGGCATTCCTGACCAATGGGAGGTCTTTGCGGTCAACTAGCGGCTAGCCCGCGCGGTATTGGGAATCGGGCGGCAGGGTGAGCTCTTCGTATAGCTCCACCTTGTTGCCGTCCAGGTCCCGGATCCAACCGTGCTTTCCGCCTTCCCACGTAATTCTCCGGTCCTCGACCTCCACGCCGGATGCTGTAAGCCGCTGCATCGCACGGTCTAGGTCACCGACCCGAAGATTGACCACAAGTCCTCGATGTGCTGGTTCGGCGAGGTCGGACTTGGACTGGTTTATGGCGAACACGGGGTTCTGGCGAATCTCGCCGGTCGTTGCGTCACGACTGTGAAAGACTACGAAGAACGAGCCGCCCTCGGGGTGCTCCTGGAAGTCGATCTCCAGATGTTGCCGATACCAGTCCGCGAGGGCGCGGGCATCGTGGCTGTCGATGAACACCCCGCCCAGCCCTTCCACCATCGTCATGAGCACCTCGTTCAGGTCGTGCGGCGAGTTTTGCAGGAGGCGAGTCGTCTCATCTAGTCCGTCGACGGCGGTGCTTCCTCGGCAGACCCTGTTTCGGGCTCGTAGGTCTCACCCGTTGGCTTGCGGAACGAGTTCCACATCAGGAGGGCGAGCGCGCTGCCACCCAGCAGCCCCGCCAGTGTGCCTATCAGACCCCCAAGTCCGGGAATGATCCCCGCCACAACCAGGATCACGATGCCAAGGAACGCAGCCAGATATGGCTTACCGCGGTCATCTTCCCGCGAGAGGATCAGCTTGCCGATCCAAATCCCGGTCACGAGGTAGCCGAGGAACCCAACCACGGGGAGAACCACGAACCAGATCGCCAGGGCGGTCGGGATACCGATGACGGTGACAAAGAGGAACCCGCCCACAATGGGAAGGGCAATCCAGAACACAAGACCAGCGATGACCACCTGGCCGAAGCTCTCTCTGATCGCTCGTCCTGCCCTTCGAGCCGTCTCTGCGCCCACGGCGGCGAAGGCCATGCCCCCAAGGATCGCCAGCACGCCCAGGCCGATCCCGATGATGATCCCCAGGATCCAGAGACCGATCAGCAGACCGCTCTGGAAGTCACGTCTGATGACGCCCTGGACCTCTGACGTGCCCAAACGGGTAAGTGAGGAATCAGCCAGCCAGACGTCTCCCGTGACTACCGTCCCATCCCCAAGCACGGCTTCCCCACTCACCACGACCAAGGTCTCGACCGTCGCACCCTCGAGGGAGGCCGTGCCGTTTACAACTACGACGGTTTCGGACGTTCCCTCAACAGTGAGATCGCCCCGAATTACGAGGGCCAGTCCGGTCTCCTCCCCAGAACCAAGCACCGCGTCGCCACCGATGCGAATGAGGACGCCCTCGTCCTCCTCTCCCGACTGCGCGAGCGCCGCCGTGGGCACGACGAGCACCAGCGCCAGGATCCCTGCGACGAGTCCGAGACGTTTGATCAACGAAGCTCCTAAGTCAGACGCTCAGAACCTACACATCCGTCGACGTGTGGCCGCGGCATGGAGCACACGGCCGCATCTGCACGGCTTAGAGTGGCCCGATGAGCACCGCCTTCCGCCAACGCAAGTGCACGCATCTGGACCAAATCCGGGAAGTAACACCGAGTGGAGAAGGGTGCAAAGAGTGCCTCGAGATGGGTGACACCTGGGTTCATCTCCGCCTTTGCCTGACCTGTGGCCACGTCGGTTGCTGCGACCAGTCCAAGAACAAGCACGGGCGATGGCACGCCGGACAGGAAGGCCACCCGATCGTTAAATCGTTCCAACCGGGCGAGGAATGGATTTGGTGCTACATAGACGAGCGAGGGTTCGCCAAGCAGCCGACTATCAGCTAACCAGTCTGACCGTCGCCTCCCGCAGCCTTCTCGACATGCTTACCAGCAGCTTGATGGCAAAACCCTGCACGTTCTCGAGCAAGTAACGAAAGTCCGCCCGATTGATCATCAACAGGCGGGAGTCCTCCAGCGTCTGCACGGTGATGCTCTGGGGTACGCCCTCTACGAGCGACATCTCGCCGAGAACATCTCCCGAGGAGAGCTTGGCGACCTGCCGGTAATTCCTTCGAACTGAGGCGCTCCCGTCGACGATCACGAATGCTTGCTCTCCGACCCGTCCCTCCTGGGTGAGCACCGTGCCGGCGGGAACATCCACCTCCTCCGTCCGCTTGGCCACTTCGTTGAGGTCCTTCTGGCTGAGCGTCTCAAACAGGGCCACATTCTTCAGAAGCGCAATCGTCTCCGCTCGGTTCATCGACCCTCATCGGACGGGAGGTCCGATTGTATGCGAGCTTCCGAGAACATAAGCCTCCGCTGCTTCATTAGAGTGCCGTCGCCGGTTCGGGAGGTGACCTCCGCATGTGCGGATGCTTGGTAGCACTCGTCGCGCTGTTCAGCCCTCGTCTGGCGATAGTCATCATCTGGATCTTCACGGAGCGTGTTGATCGTGCGTTCGACGGCTTCCTGCTGCCTTTGCTCGGGCTGGTATTCCTCCCCTGGACCACCCTCTTCTACGTCGTTGCGTACGCGCCCGTCGTCGGGGTTTCGGGCATCGGGTGGTTCTTCGTCGTGTTCGGTTTCTTGGCCGATCTGAGTTCTTACTTCAGCGGGGCGTACAGCCGGTCGCGGCGTTAGGAGTCCCCAGCCAGGTAGAGAGTTTGAGTCGGATACGGAATCGCGATTCCCTCTGCGTCCATTCGCTTTTTCAGGCGACGCAGAAGCTCTCTGCGAGTCGGCTGCCTCGCCTCGGCATGAACCTTCACCACACTTCGGATGATCACCGCTGAATCTCCGAGCTCCTGTACACCCATTACTTTCGGCGGCTCCAGAATCTTGGAGGCCCAATCGGAATCCGCCGCAAACCGGTCGAGTTCGTCCCGCACCACCTGTAGGGCACGGTCGACGTCAGCTTCGTAGTCCACGCCTAGGTCGATTACGGCCTGCCCGAACTCCTGCGACAGGTTCGAGGCCACCTCGATCAGCCCGTTGGGGACGTAATGAACATTGCCATCCAGGTCGCGGAGCACCGTCAGCCGTACCTGGATGTCCTCCACGGTTCCGGAGACACCCTGGATCGCAACGACGTCGCCCACCCGATATTGGTTCTCGGCCAGGATCAAGAAGCCGGCGATTACGTCCCTGATGACGTTTTGGGCGCCAAATCCCAACGCGATACCGACTGCTCCGCCAATAGCGATCAGCGGTCCCAGATTGAGCTCCCAGATGTTGAAGATCGCCGGTATCGCCAGAATGACAACGATCACCAGCGCCACCCGCCGGAGAAAGCCCCACATGGTCAGGTACCGCCGCTCCCGATGATCGATCTCCTGATCCCGCTCGAACCGGCGCAGGAGACGCCGACCCAGAAACAAAAGGACCAGATATACAAGGGCAAGGCCGACGAGCAGCCCAACCGTGGCCAGGATCTGGCTACGTACCTCTGCCGCCAGGATCGGGAGCATCAGTCGGCAGGATACGAACCGATAGACCCGGTCCTGTGTCTTTCCTGGCCACTAGCCTCAGGGGCGTGAACAACGACGAGCAGCCGGAAGAGTCTTCGCCGGACCACCCTCCTCCGGATCTGTCGCCTGCACCGGCAGAGTCAGAACCGGGGGAATTGCGGCCCGAGAGCAAAAACTGGGCGCTAGGTGCTCATCTGTCGGCCTTGTCGGGTCTGTTCGGTGTTCCGGTGGGCAACATCCTCGGACCCCTGATCGTCTGGCTCGTCAAGAGGAACGACGATCCTTACGTTGAGCGTCACGCCAAGGAGGCGCTCAACTTCAACATCTCCATCTTCATCTACGAGATCGTCCTGGTCGCAGCCGGGATCATCCTGTTGATTGTCCTAATCGGCATCCTGTTACTGATCGCGGCGGCGGCCCTGGGGATCGCCTGGTTGGTGTTCGTGATAATCGCTGCCATCGCCGCCTCCCGGGGCGAGGAGTATCAGTACCCACTCACTATTCGGCTCGTTAGTTGAGCCTGGATCACGTAGTTGGCAACGGCGTAGGCTGAGAGCTTCACAGCAAGGACGCGGAGTGGCCCCCACCTTCCACTACGAGCGGTTGTCGTTCCTCGACAACTCGTTCTTGGCTCTCGACTCGGAGACAACCCACATGCACGTAGCCGGCGTGGCGATCTTCGACGCCAAGCCTCTAATGAATGACGCGGGTGGAGTGGACATCGACCGAATCCGTGCCTTCTTCGCCTCTCGCCTCCAGTACATCCCCCGCTATCGGCAGCGTCTCGCCTGGGTTCCCTTCGAACGGCATCCCGTCTGGGTAGACGACGAGACTTTCGATCTCGACTATCACATCAGGCACACGAGCCTGCCCCGGCCGGGATCCGACCATCAGCTACGAAGGATCGCCTCCAGGATCGTTTCTCAGAAACTCGATCGAAAGAAGCCACTCTGGGAACTGTGGGTGATCGAGGGTCTCGAAGGCGATCGTGTTGCCCTGATCAACAAAGTGCACCATGGCATGATCGACGGCATCGCCGGCGTCGAGCTGATGGCGGTGGCCTTCGGTTTCAGCCCCAGCGACGTGATCGAATCACCCGAGCCGTGGGAGCCGCGCCCGGCCCCGAGCCCCGGCCAGCTGCTCGGAGCCGAGACTGGACGGCGAATGCGCCGGTTCGTCGATGCGGTGAGGAACGCCGGTTCCCTTCCCAGTGGGCCTACCGAGCGGATGTCTGAAACCACCACCCGACTCCGAGCAGCCCGTAAAAGCTTGGGATCTGGCTGGCTCAGACAAGCATCTCGCACTCCGATCAACCGCGACATCGGGCCGAACCGACGACTGGCCTGGCTTCGTCTGCCGCTAGCCGATGTGAAAGAGATAAAGAACCGACTCGGTGGAACAGTCAACGACGTCGTCCTGGCGATCGTGGCCGGTGCAATCCGCTACTTTCTCAGGGAACATCGAGGCTTTGAGGTCGACGGTCTCGACTACAGGGTCATGGCCCCGGTCTCGGTACGGACCAAGGGCCAGCAGGGAGCCATGGGCAACCAGGTGGCTATGTGGCTGGTGGGGATGCCGCTTTCCGAGCGTGACCCGACCGCGCAGCTGGAGGCGATCAAGAAAGAGACGCTCAACCTGAAGAAGACCAACCAGGCCCTGGGTGCGTCAACGATCATCAAGATGAGCTCGGGAGCACCTGCCACCCTGGTGTCTCTGGCAGCCCGGCTCGCCACGGGCGCCCGTCCCTTCAATATGACAGTCACCAATGTCCCCGGACCCCAGTTCCCGCTCTATCTGATGGAGTCCGAGCTGGAGGTTCAGTATCCCTTCGTCGGGCTATGGCACAGCCACGGTATCTCTGTTGCCCTCTTCAGCTATGCCGGCAGCCTCGACTGGGGCATCAATGCCGATTGGGATCTCGTACCCGACATCGATGTGTTCGTAGAGAGCATCCGCTCCTCGTTCGAGGAGCTGCTCGAAGCAGCACGAAAGGGGGATGTCGAGATAGAAGAGGCGTCCTGAGGTTTCCTGTCAATCGCCGCGTCGGTTTCCGACGCGTGTATTGACAGGAACGAGAAGGACGTCTCCGTAGACTGAACATGGTGCCTGCACCCATGAGCGCTGTGGTCATGGAGCAGACCGGGGGACCCCATGTGCTTCGACTGCAGCGTGTAGATCGCCCCGAACCAGGGCCCGGGGAGGTCCTAGTTCGGGTTCACGCCGCCTCGGTATCGCACGCCGATCTGACGTTTCGTGACGGAACGGAGCCGCTGGGCAAAGGCCTTCCTCACATCCTCGGCGGAGAGGTCGCCGGAACGGTCGAGGCGACCGCCGCAGGCGCTCATGGCACCACCATCGGCGATCGGGTGTTGGCTTGCTCGGAGGCGATGGGACGTGACCGAGACGGCGGATACGCCGAGTTCGTCATCGCCGAGACGTCGGAGCTGTATCCGGTGCCGAACCGAGTCGGATTTGCGACCGCGGCTGCGGTCGGACGAACCTTTGCGATCGCGTGGGTGGCTCTCGTTCACAAGGCCGAGATCGGTCGTCTGGACCGTTTTGAGAACCGGGAGCGGGTCCTGGTTACCGGAGCGTCCGGCGGCGTGGGCGCGGCGGCCGTTCAGATCGCTCGCTGGAAGGGCGCCACTGTCGTCGCAGTCGCCGATGGGACCAAAGCAAAGCGTCTGATGAGCCTCGGCGCACACAGGGTGGTGTCACGTTCCGCCGATGATCTCAGCGACCGAGTGATCCACGCTTTCGGCGGTCGTCGTGCCACCTTGATCTTCGACTCAATAGCACGCAACACGCTGCGCTCGAATGTCGGCATGTTGGAGCGGAAAGGGCGAATCATTTGCGCGGAGGATCGCCGCGCTGATGTTGATGAAGTCGATGCTCGAGACGTGACCCATATATTGGCGATGGTGGAGGAGGGCACATTCCACCCCGTTGTCGACTCGATCCTCCCTCTATCGGCCGCCGCCGCGGCACACAAGCGAGTCGCGACAGGAGTCAGTTTCGGCAAGATCGTGCTGGTGCCCGATCCGATCTACGAGTCAGACGACGAAGAGCTCCTCAAGTCGCGCGAAGAAGCGGGACCTCGGTAACGCATCAGCTCCAAGGCCTTCGGCGGCGGCCAAAGCATCCGTATCGACATGGGAGCCAAAGGCAACGACCCTCGAGTGGACCGCCAGCGCCCCTATGGCGGCTTCCGCTTTTTCAGATTGAAGGTCCACTACAGCTAGGTCGGCTTTGTCACTCTCCGAGGACCAAGGGACTGGCTCCCAGCCGGCGGCTCGCGCCGTTTCCTCGATGCGGGCGCGGTCAAGGAGATTGTCTGAGACAATGACGACCTGACGATCACCGGACATTGCCTTCGCCCACGTTTCTGTCAATCGAAATGCCGCTCAGCGGCACTGAGATTGACAGGAAAGCTACTGGGAGTCACCGCGTGAACACCTGGACCACCATGAGCCCCAACGGGCCCGCGACTACCCCGATCCCAACCTTGGTGAAATCCGGTTCCAGAATGTTTGCCCTGTGCCCCTCAGACGACATCAGTCCTTCGTGAACCGTGGCCGCCGTTGGAGCCAGCGCGAGATTCTCGCCCACCAGGACATACGGAATCCCTGCTGCCTCTACTCGGTCTCCCACATCGCCCGTCGTAGGTGAGGTGTGACCAAAGAACCCCTCGGTATACATCTCCCAGGCATACTGCTCCCCCACGAACGCGAGGCCCTCAGTCCACTGAAGGGGGTCGAGACCTGCCTCGATCCGGGATCGATTGACACGCTCGTATATGTCTTGCGCGGCTCCCGAAGCGACCGAGAGTTCGGACGGATCGACGACAACCAATGGAAACGTCTGGTCCGTTTCAAGGATGACCTTCTCGGTATCAAGCAGCTGCTCCAGATTCACTACCGCTTCGAGCACCTGATCACCGGCCACCATGTGGAAGGCGTGCTGCGGGAGGCCCCCTGGATCGGTCAGCTCCCGGGCGATCGCCGAGCCCTGGACCTGCTCATCAACGGAGGGCGGCAGCGGCAGAGCGACTGCGACGGAGAGAACAAGAATGGCGAGGAACACGCCCCAGGCGAGGGCGACCGCCGAGCCCAGCGCTTTGTTGCCCAACCGCAGACCCGGCAGGTTTGCCACCCTGGACAGCCAGCGGGCAACTAGCGAAGCGGCCAGCCCGACCATCAAGAAGATCGCCACGCCTGCGATCACGCGGGAGATTTCAGGGGACATTCCAAAGCGCTCAGCGAGGAACTCGCCTACGGGGCCGCTCAGCCGGAAGCCGATGGCAATGCCGACGACGATGCCAACCAGGTCCATGCTCTCGCGGACAAACCCGCGCATCCAACCTCGGATGATCAGCGCGGCAAACGCGAGCCCCAGCAGGAAGTCGATCAAGACAGCTCGATCCTGATCCTCTTGTTCGCCTTCCCCTTACTCTCGGTCTTGGTCACCTTGACCAGACCGACCTCGCCCGACGACCGAACGTGTGTGCCGCCGTCTGCCTGCTTGTCCAAGCCAACGATGTCGATGACTCTGATCGGGTCGATGTGCTCCGGAATGAGGTTCACCTTGGTGCGAATCAGATCCGGATCGGAAAGCGCTTCCGACCTAGGAAGAAAACGCACCTCGACGGGATAATCCTGTGCCAGCTCCTCGTTGAGCCTGGCCTCGACCTCTCGGCCGAACTCGACCGAGATGGATTCGAGCTCGAAATCCATTCGCGCGGTGCCGGGCTCCATGTTGCCGCCCGTAACCTTGGCGTCGAAGTCACGCCAGATCACTGCAGTGAGAGTGTGGAGGGCGGTGTGGGTCCGCATTAGTCGGTGGCGCCGTTCCCAGTCGATCTCGCCGGTGACAGCTGTTCCGACCCCCGGGGCCGACCCGTTGAGCTGATGAAGTGGATATCCGCCCCGGCGAACAGTGTCGGTGACGAGAGCTTTTCCGTCACTCCAGGTGAGAGTTCCCGTATCGCCTGGCTGACCCCCTCCACGGGAATAGAAGACGGTGCGGTCAAGCACAACGCCATCGTCGGCGACCTCGGTGACTGTGGCTTCTACCGACCGCGCGTACGCGTCTGTGCTGCAAATCTCAAGAGTCATGCCCTTCAGAGAGGCTAACGACAGTCGCATCGTTTGCGTTCTACCTACGGCGTAATCTCCCGATGTGAGCTCGACCTGCTCGTTCATCGGAGTCCCATTCGACGGCGAGGCGACGCTCGGGTGGCCCGGAGCTAGATACGCACCCGAGGCCATCCGGCGGCACCTCAGTTGGATGGAGATGCGGGTCCAGGACGGAGAGGTGTATTGGCTGGATCAAGACCGCGTTGTCGAGCTCGAAGCGGATCCGCTGGTCGACGTGGGTGACGCGTCGGTCGTGCCGCACGACACTGCAGCCACGTTCTCAGCCGTTCGCTTGTTGGCAGCTGATGAGATACGTGCCGGCCGCAAACCAATCGTCGTAGGGGGTGATGACTCGATCCTGTTTCCGGCGGTAGCTGCCGTCCATGACGCCGGAGAGGGATCGCTCGCGATCATCCACTTCGACGCGCATCTGGATCTACTCGACGAGTCTCCGGAGCAAGGACGCTTCAGCCACTCGAGCGGCATGAGACGAGCACTGGAACTCGAGCACGTAGACCCAGGTGCCAGTGTTCAGGTCGGTACTCGGAACCTGAACTATGCCTCCTCCAAGCGCTTCATCGACGAGGTCGGACTACTCGAGATCCCTGCCACCGTCGTTCACAACCTCGCGACGGACGCGCTCTTGGAGCAGCTGGCCGAGCACACTGCGGGCGTCGATCGCACCTTCCTGGCTCTCGATATGGACGTTCTCGATCCGGCCCACGCCCCCGGAGTCGGCTGGCACGAACCCGGAGGCCTCACTTCCCGACAGCTACTCGACCTGGTGGTCGGCCTGGCTCCGCTGGTAGAGGGCATGTGTCTCAATGAAGTCAACCCGATGACCGACGTGCGAGAGCAGACGGTGATTCTGGCGGCAAATGTGATCTTCCAGTTCGCGGTCGCCACGGCGGCCAAGTAGCCCTCGTTCCTTAGCCCTGAATCTCATCGGATTCTTAGCAACATTCCGCGCCCGTTCCTCGTTGTCAGGGGGCGAACAATCTGGAGGCATCGATGACTCAAATGTCGTCTCTGCCCGGCACTGAACCTGGGTATCCATCGGACCAGGACGCCGGGACTGAGGAAAAGAACCGGCACCACTACGGCGGAATCCTGGCGACCATCGCCACCCTCCTCGTGGCCATAGTGGCCATTGGCGCGTTCATGGCCGGGCGAGCGAGCCTGCCGGCCGGGGACTCACCCGCCGAAACGCCTGCCGCCGTGGTCGCGGAACCCGATCCGATCCCCCAACCGGAGCCGACAACCACCCCGCGTCAGAACACCGAGGAGCCGGTGGCGGCGGTGGCCGCCTCTCTCTCGCCTTCGGTGGTTCAACTCGAAACCGGATTCGGACTGGGTTCGGGAGTGATCTACGACTCCGACGGGCTGATCCTCACCGCCGCGCATGTCGTCGAAGGGGCCTCCGGGGTCTCGGTAGTGCTCAGCGACGGCACTCGCCTGGAGGGCATCGTGGTGGGAACGGACCCTGCGTCCGACGTCGCGGTGCTTCAGGTAAATGAGACGGGCCTTCCAGCCGCGCCGCTCGCTCTCCGGGAGGAGCTAGTTGTCGGCCAGATGGCCGTCGCCATCGGCAGCCCGTTCGGACTGAACGGCACCGTCACAGCCGGAGTTGTCAGCGCGGTCGCCGAAGCGGTCCCCGGGCCCGATGGGCGGATCCGGACGATGATCCAGACGGATGCTCCGATCAACCCGGGCAACTCAGGCGGCGTACTTGCCAACCGGGACGGAGAGGTAATCGGCATCAACGACGCCATATTCTCCCTTTCCGGCGGCAACGACGGGATCGGCTTCGCGATCCCTATCGGCACCGCTCTTGCGTCCGCCGACCGACTCGTCGCCGGTGAGCCGATTAGAGCCGCCTTCCTGGGAATCATGGGAATCGACCCGGATCTCGGACGGGCGGGAGCCCTCATCACCGATGTGGTGCCCGACTCCGCCGCAGACGCGGCCGGGTTGCAGCCGGGCGACCTTGTTGTCTCCTACGACGGCATGCCGATCGAGAGTTTCGCCGCCCTGGCCGGCCTTGTGAGCACCTCACAACCCGACGACGAAGTCACGTTTGAAGTCGTGCGAGGTTCCCAGGAGCTGACCATCCGCGCAACGCTGGGCGACAGGACCGAACAGACTCCGTAGCAAACGAGGGTTGCCCCAGCCCCCTCCCCCTGACCCCCTCCCGCCTTGCGGGAGGGGGAAGCTGCGAAGCAGCGGGGGAGGGTCCTAGTCCACCTCGCCCAGGTAAGCCTGCCGCATCTGCGGATTGGCCAGTAGTCCCTCCGCCGTGTCAGACAGGACAATCTGTCCGGTCTGTAGTACGTAGCCACGGTTGGCGATCGAGAGCGCCATATTCGCGTTCTGCTCGACCACAAACACGGTGGTACCGGCCTCGTTGATCTGCCGGATGATCTCGAAGTTCTGGGCAACGAGAACCGGTGCCAGTCCCATCGACGGCTCGTCCATCAGCAGGACCTTGGGTCGAGCCATGAGAGCTCGTCCCACCGCCACCATCTGCTGCTCTCCACCGGAGAGCGTCCCTGCCTTTTGATGGAGGCGCTCTTCGACCCGGGGAAACAGCTCGAAGATACGTTCGTAGTCTTCCTCGAGCCCGTCCTGGCTGCCTCGCATAAAGGCCCCAATCTCCAGGTTCTCTTTCACGGTCATCCGCTTGAACAGCCTTCTGTTCTCAGGGACCATCGATATGCCCTGTTCCACGATTCGCGACGTCGAAGTCTCAGTGATGTCATTTCCTTCGAGCAGGACCTCACCGCGAACGTTGCCCGCCGGTGGACGAATCATGCCGAGAATGGCCTTGAGGGTGGTTGTCTTGCCACTGGCATTGCCGCCCAGAAGACAAACGATCTCGCCCGGCCGAATCTCGAGATTGACGTTCCTCAGAACGTGAACCGGGCCATACCAAGTGTTCACGTCTTTGAACTCGAGAACCGCCCGGCCGTTCGTGGTCATCCTGGGCCGCCCTCTGCGGGCCGACCGAGGTAGGCCTCGATGACGTCTTCGTTGCTCGAGACCTCGTCGTAACTGCCCTCGGCGATCTGCGCTCCGTGGTCGAGCACCACCACACGGTCTGACACATCTCGCACGACCTTCATGTCGTGCTCGATTAGCACCACCGTGAAGCCTTTGTCATCTCTGAGCTTTCCGATCAACTCGGTCAACTCGGCCGTCTCCCGCGGGTTCATCCCGGCGGTCGGCTCATCCAACAGCAGGAGGTTGGGCTGAGTGGCCATGGCTCGGGCGATCTCCAACCGGCGGCGGTTGGCGTAGGACAGGACGAATGCCGGTTGATCGAACCGATAGCCCACCAGGCGACTGCCGAAGAAAGAAAGCACGTCCTTGCCCCGCTCCCTGATCTCCTCTTCCTCGGTTTTGAAGCCCTTGGTTTGGAGTACAGCCCCGAATACGCCCACTCGGGTGCGGCAGTGCTGAGCCACCATCATGTTCTCCAGAACGGTCATGTTCGGGAACAGCCGGACGTTCTGAAACGTCCGGGCGATTCCCATCGCAGTGATCGTGCTCGGGTCCAAGCCGGCGATGTCCTCGCCTTGGAAGATGATTTCGCCCCCGTCGGGATCCTGCATCCCGGTGATTACGTTGAAGAAGGTCGTCTTGCCGGCACCGTTAGGTCCGATCACGCTCACGATCTCACCCTCTTCGATCCAGAAATCGAGTTTGGACACGGCCTCCAAACCCCCGAAACGCTTGGTGAGCTGAAGGGTTTCGAGCAGCGCCATCAGCCGGCACTCTCGGCAAGAGGCTCAGCCGAGCCCTCGTCGTCTTCCGTCTCACCCCTGAGCCAGGCATCCTGCATGAACTCCTCTTGGTGTAACTCCTGTGCCCTTCGCTTGCTCGGTACCAAGCCTTCTGGTCGTTTGAGCATCATGAAGATCAGAAGGGCGCCGTAGATCAGCAGCTTGAACTCCTCGAACTCTCTCAGCAGGCCCGACGTTCGGGGTCCGCCGAGAACGCCGATCAACACGAGCGCGCCTACCGCTACTCCGGGGATGCTGCCCATCCCGCCCACGATGATCAGCACCAGCACGATGAGCGAGATTTCAAGTTCGAAGCTGTTGGGGAAGACTGATCCGATCTTGGAGGCGAAGAGGGCGCCACCGAAGGAAGCCATGATCGCCCCGACAACGAAGGCGAGCAACTTGGCTTGCACCGTGTTGATGCCCATCACCTCGGCCACCTGTTCATCCTCCCGCATGGCCATCCAGGCCCTTCCCACCCGAGACTCCTGGAGACGCCATGACACATAAACGGTGAGCACCAAAAAGGCAAACACGATGTACAGAACTGCTTGGTTGTCGGTTCCCCGGATCGTGATCGGACCGAGCTCGATCGCGGGGATCTGCAGGATGCCCTGCGCACCGCCGAATACTGGCTTCAGCCAGTCCGAACCCAGCATGATTCGAGCGATCTCACCGAACCCGAGCGTCACGATGGCCAGGTAGTCGCCTCTCATCCTGATGACCGGAGTACCGACGAAGATGCCCGCGATCGCCGCTGCCAGCACTACGAACAGGATCGCCAGGATGAAGGTCAGCTGTGGTGTCAAGGCCGGGGACCCGGGAGATGTGAGAACAGCGGTCGCGTAGGCGCCGACCGCGAAGAAGGCCACGTAGCCCAGGTCGAGCAGGCCGGCCAGACCCACGACGATGTTGAGGCCGAGCCCCATCAGCAGGAACAGACCCACTGTGGACAGCAGGTCATTGAGGAAGCTGCCCAGGAATGCTGGCAGGACAGCTGCCGCGAGCAGAAGAGCCACCGCGAGGATCAGCCCGTTGCGCCGTTTCTGCCCCTCGGACTGAGCCTCCCAGCGAGCTCGGAAGCCGACACCCCGACTGCTGTACCGCAGCGAAAGGATAACGGCGATGGCGAAGACGATCAGGGCGGTGTACCAGGTGAGCCCGCCGAAATTGCCATACATAGCGTCGGGGATGAAGTCGAGCGAAAGCTCTTTGAGGATCTGGGTCACCGGGATCTGAAGAAAGCCGATGATCAGAACCCAGAGCAGCCCACCCCCGACGGCTTTACGCCAGCCAGGGGACAAGAGATGCATCGCCCCCCCCAGTCCGCCGAGAACGACACCGGGCACTACCAACACCGCAATGCCGAAGCCAAGGCCGCGCCCGAACGTCAGAAGATCCAATAGGGCCGGGGAGATATTTCTGAAGACGCTACGAAGATCGACAGCATCGATCAAAACGAGAAAGCCAGAGGCGACCACGCCCCCGATGAGCCCGGCCAGGGCGCCGGCAATCACGTTGGTCCGATCGTTGACCGGGGCCGGCAGACCCTCGAATGACGGCTTCCGGGAGGCGATGTACCCGAACGCCAGCGGGATCCAGATGATCGCTGCGTAACCCATGTTCAGGATCGGATCGATCACAAATCGGTCGGACAGCCTCTCGACGGCGCCTATCGAGGCCACAAAAGCGAAGGTGATACCGGCAAACAGCCCCCAGCGGGCGACCTTTCCCCACTCGTAGGCGTCTGCCAGAGATGACGGGGCTTCAAGCGCGGTCTCCTCGGCTAACTTGGTCATCCTCGCTCCTCCACCGCCAACCGCTCACCAAACAGGCCCGTCGGCCGGAAGATAAGAATCAGCACCAAGGCCGTGAAGGCAACGACGTCCTTGAGTTGGGTGACGGCAGGCACAGGCACCACAGTCACTCCGAACAATTCGATCGTCACGATTCGGCCCAAGCCGCCGAGCACGACCTGAGGTCCCAGCGCTTCAAAGAGCCCGAGCAGGAGGCCGCCGAAGTAGGCGCCCACCATGTTCCCGATGCCTCCCAGGACGGCCGCGGTAAAGGCCTTGATTCCGGCAAGGAAACCGGTGAGGAAGTACACCTGTCTGAAGAGCATCCCCCAGAGCACTCCGGCAATCCCGGCCATCGCCCCTCCCACCGCGAACGTGGTCACGATCGTGCGATCGACGTCGATGCCCATCAGGCCGGCGATCTCGCGATCTTCGGCAACGGCTCTCATCGCTCGTCCGGTCTTGGTGCGAGCGACGAGCTGATAAAGGATGAGCATCGAAATCGCGGCGATGACGATCACCATCAACTGGATCTTCTGGAACTCGAATCCCAGCAAGCTGACCGATCCCTGCAAAGCCTCCGGAGGCGGCGGGTAGCTGAGGAAGGAGTCGCCGAACAGACCCCGATAGGCGTACTGAAGGAAGAAGGAGATCCCGATCGAGGTGATCAGCGGAATCAGTCGGGGAGCGTTGCGCAGGGGCCGATAAGCGACCCGTTCGATGCCGACGGCGAGGAGGGTCGAGAACGTCATCGAGGTGGCAAACAGGATGCCTATCGACAGGATCGGGTTGGAGTCCCAGAGGCCCGATTCGGACAGCCAGGTCGCGGGATAAAAGGCGATGATGGCGCCGAGGGCGAAGACCTCGCCGTGAGCGAAATTGATGAATCCCAGGACGCCATAGACCATCGAGTATCCAAGCGCGATGAGTCCGTACATCGAGCCCTGGGCAACGCCGGAGACGAGCAGTCCCTGCCACGCCTCGGCGGTGAGGCCTTCGCCCGAGATGCTGGCCACCACCGAGCCGATGACGCCCCACGAGATAACCACGATGGCCGCGATGCGGATCGCCCAGAGGAAGGCGTCGACCCAACCCAGCCGTCGTCGACGACGGGCCTTCTTGGGCGGGCTCGGTGGCGCCGCGGCTTTGGTCATCTCTCGCTAGTAGTAGCGGTCCGGCGCCGCCGAGGCGGCGCCGGACACATTTCTACCACTTAGGGTCGTCTAGCCGAGCGGAATCTCACCAGCCGCACCGTAGCGGAACACCACATTGGCAATACCTGTATCGGGATTGCTGGCATCCGCGTTCAGCACGACCGAGACGACGTTACCTCCACAGTCGCCCCAGTCGTCGCAAGCCAGCGTCCCGGTGACCCCCGAGAAGTTGCTGGTGGTGTACAGGGCGTCACGCAGAGCCTGCTTGTCCACGAACAGCAGATCGCCGTCCTCGACCGCCACCGCGTCGATCGTCGCGAGGACGATCATCGTGGCGTCATACGTGTGGGCGTGGAACACCGCGGTGGGTTCCTCGCCGTAAGTCGCTGTATAGCGGCTTCTCAAGTTGGTGTAGGTCTCTCCGGTGAACCCGGTGTTGCCTTCGAAGCCGAGATCAGGTCCTGAGTAGTACACGCCTTCGGACTCGATCCGACTGAAGTGGTCGGGAGTGATCAGACCGTCCGCCCCGAACATTTGCACGTTCTCCAGCCCTGCCACTCCTGTGTACTGCTGGAGAATGAAGTCACCCTCCGGCTGGAAGATCGGGAAGTAGATCCCGTCGGGGCTGTGCGCCGCCGCGTCCGTCAGGATCGGCACCATGTCCGTGTCGCCCTTGTTCACGGCGGTTATCAGTGGGACCGAGCCCCCCATGCCTTCGAAGGCCGCCGCGAACGAGTTCGCCAAGCCCTCGGTATAGGGATCGCCGTCATGGATCATGACCGCGCTCTGCCAGCCAAGGTCTTCCAAGGCAAACGCGGCTGCGGCGGCACCCTGGATGAGGTCGTTATGAGCGGTCCGGTAGTAGCCCTGCTGCCACGCCGTTCCGGCCGTGCCCTGCAAGTCCGAGGTCAGGGCCGGGGACGTGTTCGAACCCGAGAAGAGCACAATGCCTGCCTGTGACAGGATCTGAGAAGCCGGCACGCCGGCACCTGAGCAAGTGGTCCCGATCACCGCCAGAACGCCTTCCTGGGCCGCGATCGCATTAGCACCTGAAGTCCCACCTTCTGAAGAGCAGAGGTCGTCCTCGGGCGTCCCCAGATTGATGGAGTGGCCTTTGATGCCGCCAAACGCGGCTGTGTAGTCCTCGATGGCCAGCTCGGTGCCTCGCACCTGGTCGACTCCGAGGAAAGCAACATCACCGCTGATCGCCTGCAGTGTCCGAATCTCCACCGGCTCGTCCGCGCCGTAGAGAACGCCTCCGAGGGGACCCGGGCTGAATTCGTCCAGGGTCTTCTCCCCGCCGCAGGCGGCCGCCACGAGCGCCAACGCAGCTCCGAGGCCCACGATCGCGCGCCAGCGATACGGTTTCTTCCTTTGCCTCACTAAATACCTCCTACTGATTGCATGAATTCACAGTTGGGCAGGAGGAACCGGAGTTCCCCCTTTGGTAACCGGCGAGTATAGACATGGAAACCTCGCCCATGCCCATGTGCAGGACGCTCCTCCCAGCTTTTTCAGGTCACCAGAAAGCCGGGAAGAGGGTCGTCTTGTTCGAGGACCAACACCGCCTCGCCCGTGTAGTAGGACCTCCCTCCGACCTCTACCACGACGGCGGGAATGTCCCCTACCCGTCCTTCTCGGACACCCGTGCCCGTGAAAGTCGCCCCGGTGACACTTTGAAAGCTACGGGTCTGTCCCAGTTCGATTTGCTCTCGGGCCCTTTGTAGGGCAATCCGCGCGGTGACGCCCGAACCGGTGGGACTCCGGTCGACCTGGCGGTGGGCGAAGACGCAGACATTGGCGGTGGGTTCCTCGGAATAATCATCGGACCCGTCGGTGAGAATGGTCCCGTAGAGAAACTCCAGGTCAGGAGTGTCCGGGTGGTGGAGGGGAACACTCGCTTGCACGGCCTTGGTTACCGCCCAGGCGGCCTCCACTAGATCGTGCATCTGCGATTTCAGTACGTTGAGCCCGAATCGAGTGGCTGCGACAAACGCATAGAACGCGCCTCCGTAGCCAATGTCTACAGCTACCTGGCCGTGGCCAGGCACCTCCACGGGTTGGTCAAGCGCGAACGCGAAGGCAGGAACGGATTCGAAGTAGACATCGCCGATGGTTCCGTCGTCTACTTCCGCTCTGATCGTGACGAGCCCTGCCGGCACTTGAAGTTTGATGGTCGTGGCCGGCTTCCGGACTTCGACTAGGCCTTCGTCAACGGCCCAGCGTCCCAGGGCGATGGTGGCGTGGCCGCACATGGTCGAATACCCCTCGTTGTGCATGAACAGAACCGCCAGATCGGCCTCTGGATGATCCGGCTCCACGGGGAGCACGCCATACATGTCGGCGTGACCTCGAGGCTCGAACATGAGAAACCGTCGCAGATGGTCGAGGTACTCGCGTACGTAGGCCCGCTTCTCGAGGATCGTGGATCCTCGGATTTCCGGATAGCCCGAGGTAACGATCCGAACGGGCTCTCCGCCCGTGTGCATCTCGGTAGTCGTGATTCGGAGGGGATCCATTGAGGGGAGTGTATTGGCCGCGTTCTTGTCAATCGCAGTGTCACTTTCCGACGCGGGCATTGACACGAAGTATGCCCCCACGTTCCCGTCAATCGGAGCCGCAGAAAGTGCGGTTCAGATTGACACGAAAATGTGTCAGCCCTCAGAGCTCTAAACCAATGTCTCGCGCAGCTGCGTTCTCCAAAGCCCGGACCGCCGCCGCCACATCCTGGCTACCGATTCCCACCGACTTGAACAACGTGATGGGCTGAGACGTTCTCCGGAGACGACCGTCAAGTAGGTCGGCCATCGTCGCGTCGGGTTTTTTGCCGGCCTGAATCAGGTCCCCTGCCTCGGCCGCAGCCGCCGCACGATCGTCCACGACCACAAACGCCGACCGGACGGTGTCGGCAGGAACCTCACACATGTCGGGTGTGAACGCGCCGATCGCATTGATGTGGGTTCCGGTCTGGACAGACTCCGGCGAGAAAAGCGGCTGTTTCGACGGCGTGGCGCAGCTGATCACATCGGCGCCGGATACCGCCTCCTCCGAGTCCGTCGCGGGCTCACCGCCGACCCTGTCTGCCAGGGCGGCCGCCCGCTCGGTGGTGCGACTCCAGACTCGAATCCGCTCCAGAGGGCGAACAGCCCGGATGGCCTCCACCTGGTCGTAAGCCATGGCACCCGCACCCAGCATGGCCATGGACTTGCTGTCCGTGCGAGCGAGCAGGTCGGTCGCCAATCCGGCTCCGGCTGCAGTCCGGATGGCCGTCAGGGTGGGTCCGTCGACGATTCCCAGCGGTGTTCCATCGCCGCCGAAGACAGCCACGACACCGACGGGGTTACCGGGAACGGTGCTCACCACCTTGATTCCCGTGTGGGCGCCGACCCGCGCCGGCATGAACAGCGACGTGCCGAGCATGACCCTGGGCGGGACCTCCCGATCGTCGGAGAAAGCGGCTCTCATGGCTTCGATGCAGTCGGCCATGGGCAGCGCTTGGCGAAGGTCATCGGCAGCCAGGTACCGCATCGGGAGAAGCTATCAGCTGTCAGCTATCAGCCACCAGTGGAGACCCTCACCGTTCCGTCGTCAACGATTTCTACCCAGTCCCCCGTTGCTATTTGCTCGTACTGGGTAGAGGGAATAACGACCACCGGGCAAACGAGGCCGTAGAGCTCGCCGGCCACGAGCGAACCGAGCATCACGATCGGATCGACTTTGCGCATTACGACCGCCGCCGGCGCGGTTTCGAGCCGGATTGCCTCGGCCAGAACCGCAGACGCCGAGGACGAACCCCGACCATGAGGCATCACCACCACCTTGCCGGTCACAACCGACCCGTTCTGAGGATGGTGGCGGTCAATCACCTCGCCGGTTTCGGCGTCCAAACCGCCCCAGAAAGAGAGCGGCTCTTCCAGGACCAGAGCTGAGCCGGATGCCATTCCGGCCACGAGTGTGCGCCCATCAGATTCCACTCCAGAGCTCCTCGTCTCTCACGATCCTTCCTGCCACTCCGGACCGGACGCACTCTTTCATGCTTCCGAAGGCCACATCCACGCCCAGGTTGCCAGGGGCGTAATAGGCCCACTTGCCCGAATCGGTCATCACGACGCCATCGAGTCGACGCAGGATCGGCGTGACGTAGGTGCAAGTGTCGGTGACAACCTGCGCGCCGGCTCGTTCGATCTCCGCAAGCCAGCCCCGATTCCGAACCTCGTCGAGAACGCTCCTACCGGTATTGATGTAGAACTCGATCTCTGGATGAATGACTTCGCCCGACAGCAGAGCCGCTAGTCGAGCGAACCCTTCGATAGACATGTGCGGCGTGCCGAGAGTGACTGCTCGAAGCGGTCCTGTCGTGGCCGTCGTCAGCTCATCTCGAGCTTCGGCGATCATGGCGGAATCGACATCGATCGTGCCGAGTGGCTCAAGTTCCGCGAAGGCTGTCCCCGTGTCAGGAGCCTCGGGGGTGAGGCCGACGGCGTGAAACAGCGCCACCGACCCAGAGGATGCCGCCGCGGCCCCTAACGCCTTGAGGCTGTCCTCGCTGGTTGACGCCGGTAACTCCGAAATGACGGGAATCCGGCGGCCGGCCCGTCGGCCTATTAGGTGACCCAGTACGGGAAAGAAGACTTCCTCCCTGAGCAGCGCCTCCGGCAGGCCGCGTAACCGAAAAAGCAACTCCCCGCGTCGGTTCTCAGATAGGTGGAGGCCCGCGGCAGGCACCCTTCCTGTCACCGCGGCCGCGATGTCGATGAAGTCGCCATAGGGGTTGGTTCTGGCTCCGATCACCGAGTTGGCGAAAACGATGGCGTTCGACTCCGCCCAGGCGATCTGCTCTCCGAACCCAGGGCGGTCCGTTAGTTGATACGGGGCGCACGTCCAAGTGGGCTGGCCGCCCATGTCCACGTAAGCGTTCATCAAGCGCGTCGCGAGCTTCTTCGTCTCCTCATCTCCCCGATAGAGGTCGGGATGAAGAAGATCGAGCGAGGAGATGTTGAGCGTCGTCGGAACAGAGGTGTGTGCCCCAGCGTCCCGCATCCGCTCCGCGAAGTCGAGCCCGGCGACCCCATAGAACACGCAGCTGTCGATGTGAGCGCGGGTGATGTCGAGGAGCTTGCGCGCACCCATTGCCTCGGCTACTCGGATGATGATCGTCATCGCGAGCTTCGCCCCCTCGCCCATGTCACCGGCGAGGAACGCTCGGTCCCGATCGGTGAGGTCGATCCTGGCCATGGCAGGAGGATATTGCGTGGGACGATCGGCGCTTCGCACACACGAGGGGGCTAGTCAGATCGAGCCAGGGGAAAAGGGACAGTGCGACATTGGATCGAGCCGCGCAGAATGGCGCCGGGGTCATGCAGGGGGAGGAAGGGGCACTGCGGTGTGGTGCGAGGTTTGCGAGGAGAAGCCGGCGGCGACGATCCTCGAAGGTCACTACCTGTGCGGCGGTTGCGCGTTGCGTTCACTAGAAGAGGTGTCTGATCGAGCCGGGCGACTGAAGTCCATTGATCAGGGGGAACAAGCCGAAGGAGAGCCCTGGCGCCTCCCGAGTTTGAAGAAGAAAAAGAAGGAGTAGCCCGCTCAGAAGGGAAGCACTTCTCCTTCAGCCGCCGTTCGCTCGAGGTACAGCTTCTGCAGTTGCTCGGTAACCGGTCCCATCACACCCGTTCCGATCGTCCGCCCGTCTAGCTCCAACACGGGCGTCAACTCGCCGATCGTCCCGGTAGTAAAGGCCTCATCGGCGCTATACACCTCCGAGAGCGACACGTTCCTCTCCTCCACCTCGATGCCGTTAGCTCGGGCCAATTCAATGACCACCTCCCTTGTGATCCCGGGAAGACAGGCGTCCGGCGAAGGAGTCAGCAGCTGCCCGCGCTTCACCAAGAAAACGTTGGTTGCGTTGGTCTCTGCCACGAAGCCCTGCAGGTCGAGCATCAGTGCATCATCGACCCCGGCTGCGTTCGCCTCGAGCTTGGCGAGGATGTTGTTGATCAGATTGTTGTGGTGAATCTTCGAGTCGAGCGTGGAGGGAGAGTTGCGACGGACGGCCGCGGTGATCAGACGGATGCCTGAGCGCTCGTAGACGGGCTGTTTCCACTCGGCCAGCACGATGAGGCACGATCCGGCCTGGTTGAAGGCCGGGCTCATGCCGGAGGTCAACTTCGGACCGCGGGTCAGCGTAAGGCGGACGTGAACGCCTTCCCGCATACCGTTGGCTCGGAGGGTCTGAAAAATGGCATCCTTGATCTCGGCCCGGGACGGTATGTCCGCGAAGGCCAGCGCCTTTGCCGACGCTTCGAGCCGATCTAGATGGGCATCTAGGGCGAAGATGCGACCGTCGTAGATCCGGAGACCCTCCCACACGGCGTCTCCGCCTTGAACGGAGCTGTCGAAAACCGACACCTTGGCCTCCGACCTTGGATAGAGCGCACCGCCGACATAAACCTGGATGTCCGCATTCCGCGGGTCTGCTAGTTCACTGGGTTCGTATTCCCTCACTTCGCCTCCCATCGGGTCGCAGCGCTCGCTCATACAGATAGTCGTAGTAGGGCCGGCACTCCTCCAATAACAGCTCGAGCTCGGCAGGAAACGGGCTCGTCTTGGCCCGATATGGCTTGAAGCCAGTCGACTGGTGCACGTTCTCATACCAGAACGGCGCCCAGACTCCATCCTCGGGTCGATCACCTACTGACCAGCTCAGCATCGCTTCGTCGAATACAACGCCGATCGAGTCACACAGTGCCTCGAGCACCCATCTGGGGTGAAGTAGGAGCTCGCGCGCGTCTACCACCGACGGTTTCTGTCCGAGCCCGACCAGCTCGTCGTACAGCTCAACCTGCTGCGGCAGTGCGGTGTCCCTAAGTGTCGGCTTCGGAATCTGGTTCGGCAGAGTCCGTAGCACCTCGGCGGGATCTCTGATCAACAATCCGTTGAGGGTTTGGGCCAGGAAGGAGTGATCAACTGCGACGAGATGGTGAGCCATCTGCTTCATGAAGAGGAGCGAACGGTCACACGGGGCAAGCACGACATCTGTGATCACCTTGTCGATGTCGCTCTCCTGGTCCGCGATCACCAGATCCCGACCTGGATGATGGAGTCCAGTCACTGTCAAGTAGTGGGCGTAGAAGGGCTCATCAACCACCTTGGTGTCCGGCCTTTGCGCAAAGGCGTACATGACGGCCGTCGACACGTTTCGGGGTCCCGACCAAAGTGAGAAGCGAGTGGTCACGCCTGACCGAGACTAACGAGGAGCCTCTAAGCCTCGGCAGCCTCGTCTGGCGCCTCTTCGTCCTCTGAACTATCGAGCGTCAGCTGCTCGGGCGAGCTGCGGCCGCGCCGAACAAGCCGGGCGGGAGGCTCATACGTGACGATCATGGCCTCGGAAGCCTCCTCCCAGGACTCGCCCAGGATCCGGGTCCGCCACAGATGGCCCAAAAGAACTTTGACGGCGGCGACGGTTGGCACTGCGATCAAGACTCCGAACAGTCCAAAGAGCGCTCCCCCGGCGATCAGGGCGAGGATGATCGTCACGGGAGACAGCTTGACTGCCACTCGTAAAACGATCGGGCTGATCAGGTGGTTGTCGATCTGCTGAACGATCACCATCACCACCACCGACCAGATAGCGGTCGAGAAGTCCTGCACTGCGATCGCGGTGGCCGCGGCGAGGATCCCACCGGAGATCGGACCGATGAACGGCACCAGGTTCAAGACTCCGGCTATCAGTCCGATCACCAGCCAGAACGGGTGGTCGATGATCCGAAGCCCGATGCTCGAGGCCACGCCAACGAAGAGCGCAACCACCAGCTGGCCCCTGACGAACCCGCCGAGAGCCCGGCCCAGCTCCCGACCCAGGAAAATTGCCTCTTCCCGAGAGGCGGGGGGCAAAAGGCCAGTCGCCCGCTCCTTGATCGCAGGCAGATCGATCAGCAGGTACAAGGCGAGGATCGGAGCGAGCAGGAATATCCCGATTACCTCGAAGACCGCCAGTCCCACCTCGGAAACCTGCCCGAGTGCTTCGATTATCTGCTCGCGATTGGCCGGGTCGGCCAGCCATTCCTGGATCGACTCGATCGTGGGCAGATCCACGGTGATACCCAGATTCGTGGCGATACGGACGATCTCGGCGGTCAGGTCCGTGGCGATGTCCGGGACCTGGGCGATGAATGTGACTACCTGATCACGGACCATTGGATAGATGGCCACGCCGGCCAGGACCAAAAGGCCGATGAAGACGATGTACACGAGAACCGTGCCCAGGATTCGGGGCACCCTGGTCCTGGACAGGAGATCAACGAACGGGTTGATCAGATAGATGATGCCGATGGCCAGGATCAGCGGCAGGAGGATGATCCGCAGCTGAATCGCGATCCATATCGCAACCGCCGCCACAAGCAGAACTCCGACGACACTCCAGGATGCGATACCCAGCCTGCGGAACCGCTCGTAGAGCGGGGAGGGTTCGCTCATCGTCGCCCGCTCATTCGCCGGGGAGTGTACTCACCGCTCTATCACCACAACGGGACCCTCCTCGACGGCGATCAGAAGCCCGTCACCGTCGGCAGGTGACCGCCAGCCCCCTTCTGTCTGAAGCCACGTATCGGGAACCGTCGCAGGTCCCACGATCTCCACCGGTTGGCCCTTGGGCACGCTGAGGACAAAGCCCCCGGTCACTCCGACCTCCATGGGTCCATCAGAGGTAGGAAGGGCCGCCATTCCGGAGCCGTCCAGCCGCGCCGAGCGCAGGCTCAGGCCTCGCAGATCGGCATCTAGCTCCGATGAGCGAAGATCCAGCGCCCAGGAAGGCCCAACGGCCAGCCGCAGGTTCCATCCCGACGTCTCAAACCAGAACGAGTCATGTGTCTCGCGCATCGAGATGACGGCGTCTGAAACTGTGATCGATTCGAGTGACTCCGGTACGCCCGTGTCGCCGCCCGCTCTGGCGAGCGCAACCTCGTAGAGCGGCTCAGTGCCAGCGCTGACCGTGAGGAGGCCAGACATCGCAACGGCGACTTCGGCATCCATTACCGAACCAACGTCTGGTCCGCGGAGATCTCCGGCGGCCGAAGGCAGCTCGATCCAGCCTACGAAATGGAGCGTCAGCGCCACAACTAGCCACATGAGCACGAACAGGGGAGCTATCAGCCGGAGCCACGTCCGGACCCTGCGGCGGCTCCGCCGCCGCCCACCTTCGCTGTGCCTGGCCCTCCCCTTGGCCCCGGCTCGCTTCGCGCGAGGGAAGAGCGCCAGAACTACACCGGCGACGATCCCCACCAGATAGAAGGGCCAGAACGAAGCGAGATCGAGCAAAAGAGCTGGCATCAACAAGCCGCCGAGTGAGGCAATGGCGACAACGACAACTACCACGCCGTCCATCAGCCAAAGCCAGGGGGGCCAATGGGAACGTTCCGTCACTCTTGAAAAGAGGAGCCCAGAACGATGACCAGATCGGCCTGAGGTGCCTCCGGGTTGGGCCCGATGATCATGTCGGGCAAGACTCGGGCGAGCTCCTCCGCCTCATCCTCATGCCCAGGTGCGTACCAAAGCAGCGAATCTTCGAGTGGGTTGGCGTAGTTGGCGGCCTCGAGAGTTTCGTATCCCAAGCCGCTGATGGTATCCGTCACACGTCCCGCCAGGCCTGACCTGTCGGTGGAATTGAGTACCAGGACCGTTACCTCAGATGGATCGAGGACCGGCTCGGAGGTCGTGGTCGTTGCCGAAGTAGTCGCGGTTGTGACGGGCGCCGGGACTTCGGCGGCTATCTCGCCGGGGTCGCTCTCTTCCCCGGCTCCCAAGCCGGGCACCTGTCGGAAGACCCATACAACGCCTATGACGACGGCTCCCCAGAACAGGACCTTGAGGCCGAAAATCAAGAGGTCCTTCCAGAAGTCCTCCTGACGCCGCCCTGCGTGGCGTCCCGTCATTGGTCAAACCCGGCCTTTGAGCTACGTGCGCGTTGGCTCTCCATGTACCTCTCGTACTCGTTTCTAGCCGCGACCGGCCGCCATTCTCCCAGGATCGCGTGCTACCCGGAGAAGCAGGACTACGACCAAAGAGCAGCGATGCCCTGGCGCCGAACACGGCCCACGGCCATGGCCACAGCTGAGTTGCAGCGACAAGATTCAAGCGAGCAGGCGGAGCTCGCCCGACGCGGGCGAGTTCTGGTCTCGCGTCCTCGGACAGTCTCCGTCTGCCAGACGGAGCCACGGAGGAGGCCATGAACAACGACGAGCGTCGGAAGGCGGCCATCAAACGAGTCAGAGCAAAGCGAAGCTTCAGGTCCCACTTGGTCACCTACGTCGTGATAAATGCCTTCCTGGTGGGGATCTGGGCATTATCAGGCGCCGGCAGTTTCTGGCCCGGATGGGTGCTGCTGGGTTGGGGCGTCGGCTTCGCGTTCCACGGCTGGAACGTCTACCGCGAAGAGGCGCCCATCACCAACGAAGAGATCCGGCGCGAGATGAATGACTCCGGCTGATAGGGGCGCTCGATATGCCCTGGCGCTCCCCGACTCCGAAGGCCAAGCTCTCAGTAGCTCAGGACCCGGTCGTACTCCATCATGAGGTCACTGAAATCGTCTGGTCCCGTGAACTGTGCGTTCTTGCCTTCGAGAGCCTCTTCGCCGACCGCACGGGCCTGGCTGCAAGGCCCTCAGACGAATATCGGCACGCGGTTGTCGACGGCCTTGTCCCACAGGTCGCGGAGTGGTGGAAAACCGACACCTTGGATGTCGTCGACGATCTGATCATTCATCAGATAGACCGCCTCACCCATCAGAACGATTCCTGGTTCGTGACCCCGGTCCAATGCGCCAGAGACCGCCACAAAGGGCATGGATGCTCGGGTCGGATCATCCGTGGCGTAGGTTCCGACCACCAGCAGCTTGCCCATCACACTCCTCCTATAGTTACGGCCTTCGCTGAGCCTACGCACTCCCTCTTTCACGTGACGGGCCGAGGAGGGAAAGTCGCCGTGTGCTCTGCTCACCGTTGGAGGACCGCCGGCACAGTCGTATGGGCGGCCTCTAGCCGCGCCTTCATGAATACTGCCCTGCCCGGCGCAGAGCAGATGAATGCCGTGGCTTCAGTGCCAGGGATGCGAGTCAGGCGAGGCGGAGGTATCCAGCCAGGGGTTCAGGCTCAAAGGTTACGCCGACCCCCATTTCGGCCGACTGCTTGAAGACCTCCATTGTCTGATCGCTCGGCAAGCCGTAGATCTCCATCCTCTGCGGCTCGATGTATTCGTAGGCGGCCTGTGCCCTCTCCATGACCCCCTCCATGTGCGCATCCATGGCTTCGCGGTCCGGAAACACATGGACGACGGTCGCCTCGGTTCCGGCCTCGTTGAGGTACGCATAGAACACGACCGTGCCCGGCTTGGTCTCCTCCAGCGTGCGCGCAACTTCGCGAGCCTGCTCCTTGAATCCCTCGAGCTTGCCCTCCTTGATCCTCTGGTGGCTAATGAAAACGATCGGCTCCGACACTGATGCCCTCCCCTGCTTCGTCCGTGCGGAACCTACTCCGCGCTGGCGGATCCGAACTGAGGGGTTCGGTTAACCCCACCTCGATTCGGGGGCCTGCACCATGGTCACGACTGACAGGCTATGAGATATTCGTAGTGACAGACAAGAGGTGAGCCGTGACGATCTCAGTGTTCTTAGCGGACGACAACCTGATCGTGCGCGAAGGCGTTAAGGCCCTGCTCGACCTCGAGGATGACCTCGACGTGATTGGAGTCGCCGCCGATTACGACGAGTTAGTCGAAGGCGCCGAGGATGCCAAGCCCCAGGTTGTGGTGACGGATATACGGATGCCGCCCAACTTCTCCCGTGAGGGAATCGACGCCGCGAAGGAGGTCCGCAAGCGTCATCCCGGCACGGGGGTCGTGATCCTCTCGCAGTACGACGATCCCGAGTACGCGGTTTCCCTTCTTTCGGAGGGCGCGGCCGGGTATGCCTACATGCTGAAAGACCGGGTGGGTGAGGGCAACCAGCTCGCCCGTGCGATACGCGAGGTGGCGTCGGGCGGGTCGCTGCTCGACCCGAAGATCGTGGAGGCGCTCGCTTCTCCGGTGCGTACCGAAGGAGTGCTATCTGCCGACGAGGAGGACCTGTTGCAGCAGGTGGCTCAAGGAACCCCGATCAAAGCGATTGCCGTGGCACGGAAGACGACTCCTACTGACATCGACGCCGCCGTCGAGGAGCTTTTTGTCAAGCTGGCCGAGGGCCTCTCCGCCGGTGAGGAAGGGAGTCTGGAACGGCTCAAGCGACTGCACCAGGCGATCATGGAGCGCGAGGAGCAAGGCGAGACTTTGGGACGACTGCTCCCGGGCGGTGTCGCCCAAAAGCTGCGCGAGGAGGGAAAGCGGATCGGCGAGACTGAGGAGCTGGAGGTAACCGTGCTGATGTCCGACATCCGCGGCTACTCGAGCATCGCGGAACGCACCAACCCGAGCACACTGGCCGGACAGCTGAACGAGCACCGAGCCGCCATGAACAAAGCGGTACTCGACGAGCACGGCACGGTGATGATGTTCATCGGGGACGCCGTAATGGGTGTCTTCGGGGCGCCGGTCCCGTTGGACAACCATGCCGATCGGGCACTGGCCGCCGCCCAGGCGATGCACGCTGCTCAAGCCGAAGTCAACGCCGCCTGGCTGGCTCGGGGCCTGGAGCCGTTCCATCTTGGAATTGGATTGTCAACGGGCACGGTTGCCGCCGCGCTGCTGGGCTCGGAAGAGCGGCTCGAATACACGGTGGTGGGCGACACGGTCAACCTGTCGCAGCGCCTCCAACAATGGGCCGATCCGGGCGAGATTGTGCTGAGCGAGGCGACCTGGGACGCGATCGCCACTCATCCGGACAGCGACCAGTTGGAGCCGGCCCTGGTCAAGGGTCGCCAAATGCCGGTGAAGGCTTTCCGAATCCCGCGGATAGCAACGTGAGCGTCGAGGATCGAACTCGGATCGGGTGGGGGAGAGTCCTGGCCGGGGCCGCGGTGGCCATCGCGCTTCTCAGCATGGGAATCCTTGCCGTGCTGGGCCAGTGGGGTATTTTCGTCGAGGGCTTCGTCGTCCACAACGGCCTGCTCGCCGTGGGCTTCGGTTCGTTGGTCTGGGTGACGATGACCACCCAGGCGCGCAACCGGGCGGTGTGGGCGCTCGCCTGGGGCGCCTTTTTCGGGGCGCTCTTCACAGCGGGTTTTGCTGCCTTCGCGCTCATTGCTCCGGCGCCCATCCTGGAGCTACCAACGGAGGAGATATCGGCGTTGAGCCCGTCGGACCTTCCCCGAGCAGCGGCCATCGCCTTACAGCCGGTAGCCTGGGGCTGGGTCCCAGCGTTCGTCCTCGTAATGACCTTGGGACTCCTGTGGTTCCCTGATGGTGGGCCGCCCTCTAGGCAGTGGCGGTGGGTGGGCTGGTTCAGTATGGCAACGATAGCCCTTGCCGTCGTTTCCCTGGCTTGGGTGGCTCGCCCTTCCAGCACCGTCCCCATCGACAGCGATGTGGAGTCCGCGGACACGGTCGGCCTAATAGCCGGTGCGGCGATCTCCCTGGCACTGGTCGGTGTCGCGCTATCGGTGACCGCGCTCGTCGTCCGCTACCGGCGTAGTTCGGGAGTGACCCGGCGCCAGATCCGATGGATCGCCTGGGGTGGAACCTTCCTCGCCGCATCATTGGTCGGGGGCCAGCTCCTAGAAGGGCCCACCGGCTCCGGAGCCAGTGTGTCGGGGTATCTCGCCCTTTTCGGAGAAGCTCTGTTGATCCTTTCCTTTGCGGTCGCGATCACCAAATACCGGCTATACGACATCGACGTCGTCATCTCTAAGACGGTCACCTACGGCATCCTGGCCATCTTCATCACCGCCGTGTACGTGGCGATCGTGGTCGGCGTGGGAGCCCTCGCCGGTGGAGGCGATGAGCCCAACCTGATGCTGGCGATAGGCGCTACGGCGTTGGTGGCGATTCTGTTCGAGCCGGTGCGGTCACGGCTGCAACGTTGGGCCAACCGACTGGTATACGGAGAGCGAGCAACCCCCTACGAGGTGCTCTCCCAACTGACGGCGCGAATGTCCGAGGCCGAGTCTGACGAGCAGGCGCTCGACCGTTTGGCGCAGCTACTCATGTCAGGCACTGGAGCCACCGAGGCGGTGGTGTGGCTACGTGTGGGAAATCAGCTTCGGCCAGAAGCAACCACCTCGCCCGAAGTAACCGCGTCGGTCCCCCTGGTTGGCAGCGAGCTGCCACAGCTTCCCGGCGATGCAGCTGAGCCGATTGAACACGGGGGCGAGCTCCTCGGAGCGCTGTCCATACAAAAGGGGGCGTCAGATCCGGTAACGCCATCCGATCAACGATTGCTCGAGGACGTAGCCGCCAGCGCGGGGTTGCTGCTCCGCAATATTCGACTCAATGCCGAGCTAGCCGACCGAGCCGCTGAGCTCCGTTTCTCGCGGCGTCGGCTGGTCTCCGCTCAAGATCTAGAGCGGAGAAGGCTGGAGCGCGACCTGCACGACGGCGCCCAGCAGCAGGTCGTCGCCCTCAAGGTCAAACTGGGACTCGCCAAGACGCTGGCAGAACGAGAGGGCGTCGACCAAGTTGCCGCGGCTGTAGCCGATCTAGCCGACGACGCACAGCGCGCCGTGAATGGGATGCGGGAGGCAGCCCGGGGTATCTACCCACCCCTGCTCGAGGCTGAAGGGGTGCGCGCCGCCTTGGTTGCTGCCGGAAGGGACACTTCGATACCGATCACGGTCGAGACCGACGGCTTCGGTCGCTACCCACCCGAGATCGAAGCCACCATCTACTTCGCCGTGCTGGAGGCAATCGGCCGTGCCACAGAGGGCGCCAGTGCGGCGCGGGTCACACTGGGTGACGACGGCGAGATGGTCACCTTCTCGGTCCATGGCGCGGAATCGGGCAGCACGGGTCCGGGTCTCGCTGCAGTCGCCGATCGGGTGGAAGCCCTCGGTGGACAGTTGAGCGTGGAGTCAACGCCGGGCAGTGGGGCCGTGATCATTGGTCGTCTGCCGGCCGGAGCCTTGGAACTCTCATGACTAAGGGGACTATGGCGAGGATCGACGATCGAACCGTGACGAGGTGGGGAAGGCTCCTCGCCGGGACCGCGGCAGCCGTGGCCCTCATCAGCTTGGGAATAATCGCCGTACTGGGCCAGTGGGATCTGGTCACCGACCTGGCCGTCGGCCACATCAGTCTTTGGGCCATCGGCACAGGATCGTTGGCCTGGCTGACGATCAGCCCTCAGCCCCGTAACGGGGTCGTGTGGGCGCTTGCCTGGGCCGCCTTCTTCGCCGCGCTCTCCAGCGCGGGCGCCGCTGCCTTCAGCCTCACTGCACCGGCGTCCATCCTCGAACTCCCTTATGAGGAAATGCTCGCCTTGAGCCCGTCCGACCTTCCAGTGGCTGCAGCAGTCGCTCTCAATCCGATTATCTGGGCCTGGATGCCGGCCTTTGCCCTGGTGTTGACGCTAGGGCTGTTGCTGTTCCCCGACGGTCGGCCACCTTCTCCACGCTGGCGGTGGGTGGGGTGGTTGAGCGTGGCGCTATTGGCGCTGGCCATCCCCATAGTGGTCTGGGAGTACCGACCCTCCAGCACCACGCCGGTCAGCGCCCCGGTTGAGGATCCGGCGGAAGTCGCGCTGTTTGGTTTGATATTGCTCACGGTTGTGGCATCGGTGGTTGGGGTCGTCGTTCGCTATCGGCGCAGTTCCGGAATGACTCGACATCAGATTCGATGGATCGCCTGGGCTGGCGCCTTCCTGGCCGCCACCTTGGTGCTGCTCGTAATCGACCAGGAAACCGGGGCTCTCGGGCTCAGCGAGTTGTCAGGCCTGCTACTGCTGGCCGCGGCCGAGACGCTGTTGATCTTGTCTTTCGCCGTTGCCATAACTAAGTACCGGCTATACGACATCGATCTAGTCATCTCCAAAACGGTCACCTATGGCGCCCTGGCCATCTTCATCACCGC